>JBNJFO010000194.1:0-2550 GCA_051746905.1 Thermoplasmatota archaeon | reverse complement strand
AGCCATTCGAAAATTATATTACGCCACGGGTTTTTATAACATTCGAAAGAGATGGGCGAGAAAAATAAGATAGATATGGATGATGACGATATATTGTGGACAGAGATAGAGAAGAAGATAGACGAGAGCCAGTTCGAGAGCCCACTCTTTTCAGTAGAGAAAGATCAGGACCATAAACACTTCTCAAGCGTTATCAAGGAGATAAAAGACGGGAAGGACAACAGCCATCTGGTTAAGATAAGGCCCCCCCTCTTTTTGCTGAGCGGACTTCTAAGCAACATCTCCAGAAAATTATCCGGTATGGATAACCTCAAGATCTTGGATAACAGAAGATGGCGTTCTAGAGAATTGGAACACCTGAAAGAACTGCATCCCCATCTTTTCACCGCGGAGACCGAGTACGACAATGCCTTCTTGATGGAGAAGATCGAAGGGGATGTGGCTTTCCAATTGCTACGATCCTCGGAGATTTCTGAGCAAGGAAAGAAAAGGATAATAGTTGAGATAACAGAGGCTCTGAAAAATTTACATGAGAGGGAACTCTATCACGGTGAGCCCACAACCCAGAACTGTAT
This sequence comes from Thermoplasmatota archaeon, assembly GCA_051746905.1. Lineage (GTDB taxonomy): Archaea > Thermoplasmatota > Thermoplasmata > Halarchaeoplasmatales > Halarchaeoplasmataceae > CAZFVW01. The sequence continues at coordinate 1,975 of JBNJFO010000194.1, read as the reverse complement.
CTTGGGTGACGACGGGGAGGTTTACTGGATCGATTTTGAGATAGAATACAATCAGGATATTTCTGATCTGGAAAAGAAGGCTAGAGACCTAGAGCAACTTACCCTATCGATCATAGGTGCCTTCGAAGAAGAGGGCGAGATAGGTTTAGATGATAAAGAACTGGTAAAGTTGATCTTCCATTCTTACGACTCTGAAGAAGTTGTAGCTTTATTCTGCCAGAACCCACATCTTCCTCTGCTGGGTCCACACAGGGTGTATCAATTCTCTTTCGTTTCTCTTTACAGGTTCTATCAGGTACAATTGAACATCATGGAATACCTAAGGGAGCACACATACCGATGAATGACATCCTGGACTTCGGAGACGGTTGGAGACGAGACCTGAAGTTCTTTCTTTTTTCAATAACTCCAGCAATTATCGCACTGATAATCATCTTCATGATGGGTTCAGGAGTATACCTTTCACTTCTAGCGGTGCTCGTCAATTTTTACTTCGCCATAGGTCTTGGCTGGATAACATCACCCGTTGTCGGTTTGTCTACCGGCGTACATCCTTTCTGGCTTTTGGTTTTCATGGTCTTCGTAGCTACTGAAAGCTCCTTGATAGTGAGTTTGAATTATGATGTTCTGGAAAAGGTTCCTCTTTTGGGCAGGGGTATAAGGTATACCAGGGAAAAAGCGGAAGAGGTTATAGAGAAGCACGAATTGGCGCAAAGTGTGAGTTATTTTACTTTGTTCTGGCTCATGTTCATACCTATATATGGTACCGGCCCCATGGTGATGAGTTTCATAGGCCGTATATTAGCTCTAGATTGGTGGAAAGTTTGGGTCACTATCAGCCTTTCAGCTCTTACAAGATATTCTCTGATAATCGGTCTCGTTTACTATGGTATTTTTAATTGATCTATCATCTTTTGATTCGAAGCAGCCCTTCATCCGTAAAGACGAGATAGCAAGGCCATGATCCGCCGTCGTTTTGCTCAATCACGAAATGGTAAGTGTAGATGATCCCCTCGCTCTCGGGTTGGTTTATCCCTGTTATCTCAAAATAATCGCCTTCGTCCAATCGGCTGGTGTCGTTCTTATTGATATACACTATATCCGTGTCTTTACTGTCAGCATTGTCCAGAGAATCTATCTCCGAGATCACGGTGCAGTTTTCATAATTAGATGAGAACATAGAATAGTCACATCTGGGCCCCTTACCGCCCAAAACCATGCATACCGAGGTATTGTGTATATTGAGCGGTGCAACATATTCGTCGGAAATGTTCAATATAGTTATCCTCACGCTCTCACCATCCTCAGTTACTGAGTAATCCAATCCTCCTACCTCATTGACGGCGTCATTCACTTCAGCCCCTGAAAGAGAAAGTAGATAGTGAAACCCCACCTCGGGAGAATGGACATATTCTTTTTTATTCCATCTGATCTTCTCAAAATGGATCTCCTTTTCTATCTCGTCGCCCACGGAATACGGGCATTCATCCCACTCCACCAGATTCAATTTTTCGTAGTCGTCCAGCTCGATCATATTTACCTTTCCTTGTGTGGTCACATTACTAGTGATGTCCGTAACTTTACCTTTTACGACCCTTTTCTCACCGGCGAGGGCGTTCTTGAAGTGCGGCTCTTTGTATTCGGAATCGTCCACTTCTATTTCCCCTCTGAAATCGTATTTATCCACCAGTGCGTTGTCCAGTTCCTCGATAGTCCAAGGCCTGTAATTGGTGTACCATATGTAGAATCCGAACACTGATATCAATATCGCTATTGTCAGCGCTAAAGCTACTAATTTCTTTTTTTTCACCATTTCAATAAGAAATCTCAAATTTGATATATATAAATTGGGTTTTCTTCCTCTCAATAGAATGCTTCAAGGATAAAACTATAAATAATGAAAGTCATTAAGGAGGGCAAGATAGAGAGATTGGAGGTACTAAAATGGCAGAAAAACCACATCTAAATCTCGTAT
>JBNJFO010000193.1:0-2611 GCA_051746905.1 Thermoplasmatota archaeon | reverse complement strand
GGGTACCGTGTCCAGTTCGTCGAACTTTTCCTTATTTTCATCCAAGGACTGCATCTGCTTAGTGCATACACTGGTTCCCGCCAAGGGATGAAAAGAAAGCAATACTTTCTTCCCTTTATGTTCTGACAGTTTAAACTCCTCGCCGTTCTGATCTTCTAGAGAGAAATCCTTCGATAGGTCACCCTCTTTAACTTCTCCACTTTTTACCATATATCTCACCGCTTCTCCTTATATGTCTAGATGTTTATGTATTTAACCCCTCACTCTTCTATCTTCTCGAACTGATCCTTCGGGGCGCCGCATATCGGGCACACCCAGTCATCTGGCAGTTCCTCGAATTTAGTCCCGGGCTCTATACCGTTCTCCTCGTCACCTTTCTCTTCGTCTAACACATATCCACAAACTAAACATTCCCATTTTGCCATCTTATCATCTCCTTTTTACTGTTCACGGCCCCTGATGCATGGCCGGATAATATTCGTCGAATTCCGAGAATTCTCTGTACCTGCTGAGTTCAGACTCCAGAATGTCATGGTGGTTCTGTTCCATATCTGAAAGATAGTAGAGCGTGTTGACCACATTATCTTCTTTACTTTCATCTTCGGCCTTTTTACCCACAGCTTTGTAGAAATCCCTAGAAGCTATCTCCGCTTCCATGGCCTGTCCGATTATCTTCTCTTCGTCCATCTCATCACCGAAATCGATGAATGGCATCGGGACGGGTGTTTCCTCCGGCAGTTCCATCTCTTTTCCCTCGAATTCTTTCTCGTAGAAATTCCTGATGAATTCCTCGTGCTTCTGTTCTTCATCAGCCAGAAAATCGAACCTATCAGACGTTACGAAGTTCTTTGACCTGTCCCTTAGATACTCGTACGCTTCTCTACTGTTGATCTCTGACTTCACGGCAACACCCAACAACTCGTCGAATCCTATATCTTTTACATCCATTTTTTCATACCTCCTTAGTTCTATTATTACAGTTATCCCTCATTATATTTTCGGGGACTTCGTTTTTATTGATCTTGATATTCACTCTTTTCATTGCGAACAACCCGTTATATTCTACGATTTATATAAACTTTATGTACGATATTCGCAAAAAGTTTATTAGTGTGCACAACTATCCTGCGATAACATGGTAAAGATCGACGACACAGACAAGAAGATACTGGAACTGTTGGAGCAAAACTCTAGGATGCATTATACGGAGATAGCTGAAAAATTGGATGTTAGCGAAGCAACCGTTAGGAACAGGGTAAGATGTATGGAAGAAAACGATATCATAAAAAAATACACTATAGATATCAATCCCAGAGATATCGGTTATAATATAGTGACGATGTTGGGCATAGATGTTGAGCCACAGAATCTTTTAGAAGCTGTTGGCAAGATTAGAGAAGTTGATCAGGTAAGGTGGGCAGCTAAATCCTCCGGCGATCATATGATAATGGCGGAGTTATGGACCGAAAACGCTGAAGAATTATCTGAGATCATCAGTGAAAAGATAGGTAAAATAGAGGGTGTGAGGGATATGAAACCAGCTATTTTACTGGAGAAGAAGGATAAGAAAAATAATGTTTACAAGTAGGATGTTTTTTTAGACCTATGACCAGAAAAAGATTACTCGAGATACCTCACGACGAGGGGGCGGTTTTCCTTTCAAGGGAGAACAGATTTTTGGGTAGAGTTAAGTTGAAAAGTACCGGGGAGATCTACGAAGTCCACGTGAGAGATCCAGGGAGGTTGGAGGAGATCCTTTACGAGGGCAACGATGTGCTCATAAAAAAAGCAGATAATCCGAACAGGAAAACAGGTCACGACCTGATAGCCGGCAGGGTAGAAGATAACTGGATCCTGGTTAATTCAGGTTTTCATAGGAAGATCACGGAAGAGATATTGGAAGATGAACAGGTCAGCCCTTTCAAAAACATAGATTCATATCTAGCTGAGCAGAAACTCGGTAAAAGCCGTATCGATTTTCTATTGGAGAAAGACGGCGAACGGATATGGTTAGAGGTCAAAGGCTGCACACTAGCGGTAGATGACACCGCTCTCTTTCCGGATGCGCCAACGACCAGAGGTAAGAGGCACATCGAAGAACTGATAGATGCCAAAGAAAAAGGCGTCCGGGCAGCCCTCATCTTCTTGATTTTCCGACCGGATGCTGAGTGTTTTAAACCCTATGAAAAAAGAGACCCTGCCTTCAGCGAAACTTTCTGGAGGGCAGTTGAAAAGGGAGTCGAAGTCCACCCACTGTTGATGGAATACGACGGTCAAGAACTGTTCTTCAAGGGTGAGATACCGGTCTGTGACAGATGATTGTATACCTACAATAAACACCCAAAAATTACAAATCTTTTCTTCTTAATACTCCACTAGGATGATAATATGTCAGGAATCCACTTTAAAACAACGGAAGATCTGAGCCTTGTGAAATCTTTCTATATTGACGAGATAGGTATGGAGATGTGGGTAGACCAGGGAGGATGTATCATACTGAAACACGGGAACCTGCTTCAGGGCTTCTGCCAGGGTGATGAAAAGGAGACTGAGGGAGTCATCACATTCTTCTACAGAGAGAAAGAGAAAGTAGACGAGATGTATGAGAAGT
>JBNJFO010000192.1:0-2633 GCA_051746905.1 Thermoplasmatota archaeon | reverse complement strand
TTTTGAGAATTTTTTTTGAGATCATAACTACCTCCAAGAAACTAGAGCCAACTCTGCGATTAGAAATCTTGCCATTCGGTCAGATAACTGGGTGCATATGTGCTTCGGGGTTCGCTGAAACGCTCACCCAAATTCTCTCCCTACGGTCGAGAACTTCACATCATGCTCCAGCCCGTTAAATGAAATTGGCTCGAGTTGGAGGCAGCACGTTAGGGCAATAGATTTTCAATTTGTTTCCCCTTTTGTTTTTGGTTGAGGAGGGGGAGGGTTTGGGAAACTACATTTTGAACGTGTATGGAATAATTGATCGAGATGATATCTTGAGAGCAAAAATTTTGAGAGATGTTTTTCTTGATATCATCACTGCCTCCAAGAAGCTAGAGCCAACTCTGCGATTAAAAATCTTGCCTGTCGGTCATTTAACTGGGTGCATATGTGCTTCGGGTTTCCGCTACGCTCCAACCAAATTGCTCCCTACGGTCGCAACTTCACATCATGCCCCAGTCCGTTATGTGAAATCAGGAGAATGAGAGCGTTTGGCTTAATGTTTTTAGAATGTGTGTTTACTACTTATAAAACCAGTCAGATCATTCTTCGATATTTACATCCACAACGGCTTCAACATCCTCGGAAAGACCTTTCATAACAGCTTTTATTTCCAAGGTATAAGGGTTAGGATAATTTTCGTGTGGAATATCCCATCCACCTCTAATATCGATTGTGAAATCCTCGTCCTTTAGATCAAAACCAAAATAAGCCCAATCATCGCCTCTACTTCCTAAATCATTATATTCATAGGGCCAACCATCTGCATGTTCTGTTTCTAGAAATACAGATTGAAAGTTATAGATATTCTCATCAATATCTTCTCCTTCTTTATTTCTAACCATCAATTTTAATTCTTTAGGTTTTAAATCATCGTCTAGTTTACTTTCAATATGGATACCAACCTCAGTGGAATAATAACTTCCCCCAGGACCATCAGTGGTAATCACATCGACCGATAAAATCAAATAATTGGATTCATCATCAATATAAGTGGTCGCAGTAGCATTCTTTGTAGATTCACCACTAGTGGTATTATAAAAATCTATTACATCACCAGGACCTGCATAATTAACTGATACCTCATCAAATCCTTCGTCAACATCGATATCTTTCTGAAAAAAGGTAAAATAAGAATAGACCGAAGCGATCGCTAATATCAAAACAATTATGACCACTGAAACAACCAACATCTTCTTACTTTCTGTTAATTCCTCAAACAGTTTACCTACCTTAGGGGAGATAATAACTATTTAATAAAAAACCTTTCGGTGGGGGTTATTGCAAACACACATTCTCTTTAACCAAAGGTTATCCAGTAAACGCCAAGCGACGCTTCTTCTGAAGCTCTCTCATTCTCCTGACTCTTCGGGCTAACGCCTCACATAACTGGGTGCATATACGAAATTGCTTTCGCTACGCTCAAGCAACTCTTCGGATTTAACAAGTTAAATCCTCGCCACTTTCGTGGTCGTATCATGCCCCAGCCCGTTATTGTGTTGGCACGAAGGAGAATTTGTTTACTCAGACCATCAAGTATAAAAAAAGATTTTACATATGTAATACATGGTGCTGTAAAATGGCAAGCTCGCAACTCAATATAAGAACCTCTAACACCCTAGTAGATGAACTAGATTCGTTAGTGGATCATGGGATATTTAGGAACAGAACCGAAGCTGTTAATGAGGGCATTAGACTTCTAATCCGTAGATACAAAGCAATGAAGATCGCGGAAAAGATCGATAAAATAGCAGAGGAAAATTATGGAGAAGAAGATTTGACAAAAGCTCTACTAGATTCAAGGCGAGAGGAAGACATGGAAGAGGATATCGAATGGGGCCTACACGAAGAAGACTGATCAGTCCTCTCCCCACGACTCTTCACGAGCTTCTTTGATACTTTCTTCCAATTCTTCTTCAGTCACATCTAATTCCTTAAATTTTTCACTAATATCCTCCAACGAGGTAATAGATAGATGTTTGCTAACAACATCCCTGATATACTCGGACCGGGACCCATATCCTCTTTTCTCTACAGACCTATCGATACGTTCCAATTCTTCTTGAGTAAATTGGACATCAACAGGAACCATCTTCGACATGATCTTAAATCAGAAACTAAACATAAATAGATTATGGACCGATAAATTATAAAACGTTTAAATCCATAAACAGGAAATATGGATGAAGAAGAAAAACCAGACTTGAAAGAACTCGTCGAATCGGTCAAGGAAGAGATCGAAGACAAAGATATCGATGAACTGCATTCAGAAGTCGAAAAAGAAGCTGATACTCTAGCAAAAAAGAAGTGTTCAGATTGATTCGAATTCCACAAAATTCCCATCTTTCCTTCTCTTCTCAAGCATCTCTATAAATTCATCCCGAGACATCCCTTCCTGTTCCCTAGCAACCCGGATCTCTTCTTTCACTTCGTCAGAGAGTTCTTTTTCCTCCATACCCATACATGCGTATCATATTATTTGTATGCTGTCATCTATAGAACGAAAATGATATATTTACCGATCTATGTATTTTACCACGATGAAAAAGTTATCCAAAAAGACCCTACAAACGATCGAGGATGGGCAA
>JBNJFO010000191.1:0-2656 GCA_051746905.1 Thermoplasmatota archaeon | reverse complement strand
ACGAGAAGAGATGTTCTTCCGAAGAAGAAGTGATCGACGAGGCGAATAGTATCGATGCTTCCGGTACGGGTATAACTGGGGGTGATCCACTTCTTACGGATAAGACGGTTAAGTTCATACGGTTGCTGAAAGATGAATTCGGCGAAGGGCACCATATACACCTATACACCCAGTCAACCGATATAAAGAAAATAGAAAAAGTGGCTGATGCTGGATTAGATGAAATAAGGTTTCATCCGCCAACTGAAGTATGGGATGAAATAGAAGAAACGGAATACCCTGAAGCGATTAAAAAGAGTAAAGAGCTGGGTATGGATGTTGGGGTGGAGATACCGGCTATACCCGAACTAAAAGGCGAGATGAAGAAATTGATAAATGATCTATCCACATCATTGGATTTCGTCAACCTGAACGAATTAGAGTTTTCATCTACGAACTGGAAAGAACTGGTCAAGAGGGGTTACAAGGAAAAGAGTGACGTATCCAGCGCTGTTAAAGGGAGCCAGGAAGCTGCTATGAATATATTAAAAGATGATCTCGATGTACCTGTGCATTACTGTTCCGCTTCCTTCAAAGACGGGGTCCAGCTCACCAACCGTATCAAAAGAAGAGCGGAAAAAACTGCCAGAGATGGTGAGATAATAACCGAAGAAGGTACGATCATCAAAGGTGTTATCGAGAGTGAGGAACCACGTGAACTTGTTAATAGGTTGAAGGATTATTATGGTGTGGATTCAGATATGGTGTGGTACAATGGAGAAGAACATCGGGCGGAAGCATATATATTATTCTTAGAAGACATCTGTTATGAACTGGATGAGATGTGTTATGGAGTAGAAGTCTATCCAACGGCTGATAGATTAGAAGTGGAGAGATGGCCATTGAAGGAGTTGAGATATGATGGTCGATGAGGCCGATGAAGAAGATGTAGAAAGATCGTGGAAAAAGTTGGTTTCATGGTACGAAGATAACGATATCCATGAAGGAGTGGTAGCTTTCTCTGGAGGTAAAGACAGCACACTAGTTCTTGATTCGGCTATAGAGGCGATGGATGAAGTAAGAGCCGTCATCTTCGTTTCCGAGTTCATGGCAGAATCTGAAATAAGTTATGCAGTGGAAAAAGCAAAGGGTATGGATGTAGGGTATGAAGTTATCGAAGTAAGTGTTCTCGATGATGATAGGATCGCAGAGAATCCAGATAACAGATGCTATTTCTGTAAATTGAAGATGTTCGAAGAGTTAAAAGATGAAAATAATATATTAGAGGGTACGAATCGATCTGATCTAAGCAGACACAGACCAGGATACCAGGCGGTGAAAGAATTGGCAAGATCACCTCTATTGGAATCAGATATCGGAGAGGAAGAGGTCAGAAAAATTTTGAGATGGAGGGGACACGATAACTGGAACAGAGCATCTGGATCCTGCTTGGCTACGAGAGTGCCAACCGGCGAAACTATCGATCAAGAAAGACTAAAAAGGATAGAGAGTGCTGAAAAAAGATTATCTGAATTCGGTTTCAAGCAGTTAAGGGTAAGAGATCATAACAAGAAAGCCGTCATCGAAGTGATGCCAGATGAAATAGACAAACTAGTGGAAATTCGAGAAAAGATAATCGAGCGGCTGAAGGATGAAGGATACGAAAAAATATATGTAGATTTGATGGGTTACAGAACTGGTTCGATATCTCAAGATAGAAATGATGGACAGATGTGAGGTTTGGTGTAGATGGCAAACATGAAAGATGTATTAAGGGATTATAAGGAAGGTAAGATCAGCGAGGAAGAAGCGCTAGAATATATAATGGAACTTCCTTACAAAGATCTTGGAGAAGTTAAGGTCGACACCTTTAGAGAGCTGAGAAAAGGTTTACCAGAGGCGGTATTCTGTCCTGGAAAGAGCGATGAACAATTGAAGAAAATAGCTGAAGAGGGGGATCGATTCTTCAGTAGGGCCTCTTTAGAGCAGTACAAAGTTATATCAACTATACGAGAAGAATCAGAGTATCACGAAAAGGCTAAGATGGTCGTTGTGGGAGATATCCAGAGTAGTTTGCCCGGGAACGTAGAAGGTAAAATACTCGTTGTTACAGCCGGTTCTAGTGATATACCTATCGCAGAAGAGAGTGCAGTAGTTTTAGATTCGATGGGATACGATGTCCAGAGGATATTCGATGTAGGTGTAGCTGGCATCCACAGGCTATTTCCATCCTTGAAAGAGATGAGAGAAGCGGATGCGATAATCGTAGCTGCTGGTATGGATGGTACTTTACCAGGAATAATCGCGGGATTGGTTCCATGCCCTGTGATCGGAGTGCCCACGAGCGTGGGTTATGGGACCTCTGAAGGTGGGAGATGTGCCTTAGAAACCATGTTGAACAGTTGTTCGACAGGATTAGCTGTGGTAAATATCGATAACGGATATGGCGCTGCGGCTTTTGTACATCATATGTTGGCGGGTGGATGGGATGAGTAAAATTATCTATCTCGATCTGGAAAACGGTATAAGCGGAGATATGTTGTTAGGTGCGTTTTTGGATCTGGGTGCAAACCAGGATGTACTAGGAAATGTCATCCAAGATCTGGGACTGGACATAGGACTAGATATTGAAGACAAAGAACAAGGTCTAACCAACGGTAAAGATGTTAATATTACC
>JBNJFO010000190.1:0-2660 GCA_051746905.1 Thermoplasmatota archaeon | reverse complement strand
GATGGCTTCTCTTTCGCTTTTCCTCCTCACTATCACATACTCATTCTACGCCCTGGTTGGAGTTTCGTTCATGGTAGCTCAAACCAGCGCTTTCTACCCCGTGAGAACATCTTTCCTCATGGAGAACTGGTACTCGGAGACGGCCGGTACGAAGTTCGGCGTATTCCGCTCTGGTATAATCCTCCTAGGCAGTCCGATCTCCGCATTCATCGGTTGGTCCGCTTCTAGATACGGCTTCGATCTGTCGATCCTGCTAGTTTCCGCCGCACTTTTCCTAGCTTCTATATTGATAATAATAAAGATAATAGCAGAACGTTTTTAAAGAAAATATTAAAAATAAATTAAAATATTAATATTATTATAAGACCCGTTTTATCGCAATATTATTAACCCTAAGCTCTATACCCTAATCCCATCGAGGTAAAACACATGACGATAGACGCAATTACCGATAACGCTAAAAAGATATTAGAGGAAAGGTATCTGAAGAGAGATGAAGAGGGAGAAATATCCGAGACCCCAGAAGAACTTTTCGAAAGGGTGGCCGGAGCCATCGCCGAAGTGAATGAAGATTATGATGACGATAGGACCTATGAAGATGAGAAGGAAGAATTCAAGGAAGTCCTGTCGAATCTTGATTTCGTTCCGAACTCGCCGACTTTGATGAACGCCGGTCTTGAGTTAGGACAGCTCAGCGCTTGTTTCGTATTATCACCCAACGACGATATGGATTCGATATTCCAGCAGGTGAAGAACGCAGCCAAGATATTCCAATCCGGCGGAGGAGTAGGATATTCATTCTCAAGATTGAGACCTAGGGGAGACGTAGTTAAATCCACGGGTGGAGTTGCCAGCGGACCTGTATCTTTCATGAAGGTCTACGACGAGATGTGCAACACAATAAAACAAGGAGGCAAGAGAAGGGGAGCTCAGATGGGTATCCTTTCGGTCCAACACCCTGATATTTTGGATTTCATAAGCGCCAAAGACGAGGAAGAAGAACTCACCAATTTCAATATCTCAGTAGCACTGACGGAAGATTTCATGCAGGCCGTGAAGTTCGGTGACGATTACGATCTCATCAACCCTCACGACGGTGAAGTTGCATCCCAACTCAACGCCAGAGAAGTTTACGAGAAGATCGTCCACCAAGCCTGGAAGAACGGTGAGCCGGGCATCATATTCCTAGACAGGATCAACAGCGATAACCCCTTCGACGTGGAAAAATATCCCCAACATTTTATCGATGCCACTAACCCATGTATAACCGGAGATACATTGATATCGACGAATGCAGGTATGATATCAGCTGAAGAACTCTGCCAAGATGCAGCAGATCTTGATATCGTAGTAGATGGCAGATTGAGCGAGGAACGGATAAAGGAAGCCTCAGAAGTTTTCAAGACGGGTGAAAAGGACGTTTACAAACTGAAGACCAAGGAAGGTTACGAGATCCGTTTGACTGGAAACCACAAAGTTATGACGGATGATGGATGGAAAAAAGTAGACGACCTCGAACAAGAAGAGAAAGTACACATAGGTGATAGAGGGGTAGATTTCGGCGAAGGAGGTTCTTTAGAAGAAGGTTTAGTGCTCGGTTGGACCGTCGGTGACAGCCAGATAAAAAAGAACGAGAAAAGAGTTACACTCCATTTCTACGATAAGGATACCGAGATCTCTGAAAAATACGCGGGATACGTGAACGAAATAATCCGCGAGCCGGAAGGTAACGGAGATTATGAAGTAGGTGTTCAAGAGATAAAGCGAGACAATCCCTCGGTCAGAGAACAGCGTGTAAGGTCAGCCAGGTTATTTGAGATCACGAAAAAGTACGGATTGAACGGAAACAAATTACAGGTCCCTGACCGCATCTTCAGATCAAGCAAAGAGCTAGCTAGAGGATTCCTGCAGGGACTATTCACTGCCGACGGTGGTGTACAGGGAACCGCTGAAAAAGGCGTTTCAGTGAGATTATCCAGCTCGGAATTGAAACTTCTAAAAGATGTTCAAAAGTTACTCCTAGGATTCGGTATATTCAGCAAGATATACGAGGAAAGAAGAGAAGAAGGAGAAAGCGAACTTCCAGATGGAAAGGGTGGAACGAAAAACTACAAAACAAGAGCTCAACACGACCTGGTGATCAGCAAGGAGAATCTGAAATCGTTCAGAGAGGAGATAGGGTTCACCCGAGAAGATAAGAATGAAAAACTAGATCGATCATTGGAAAGTTATGCCGAGGGCCCGTATTCGGAGAGATTCACCGCTCGTGTAGATTCCATCGAATATGATGGGTATGAACCGGTTTACGACCTGACCGAACCAGATACTCATTCTTTCATCGCTGACGGTTTCGTGGTTCACAACTGCGGTGAACAGCCATTGGAGGATTTCGAAGCGTGCAACCTAGGTCACATAAATCTGAATCACTGTGTGAAGGACGGTGAAGTCGATTGGGATAAATTGGAAAAACTCGTAGATACCGGCGTCAGATTCCTAGATAATGTCATAGACGCCAGCGATTTCCCAGATGTTATCGGATACGAAGGAGAGGAAGACGCTATAACCAAACATGTTCAAGCCAACAGGAAGATAGGTCTCGGCGTTATGGGATGGCATCATATGCTGATAAGATTAGGGATACCATACGACAGCCAGAAAGC
>JBNJFO010000189.1:0-2735 GCA_051746905.1 Thermoplasmatota archaeon | reverse complement strand
CAGCCAGTATATCAGGAATATCAGCCATCCAATACCGGAAACAGCCGATACGGCAGACCTCCATCCCGCTCTCGAACCTGTGGGTATCCAAACCAGGCTGTTCACAGCTCCGATTATCAAAACAGACAAGAAGAAAACGCCTATGTTCTCAAGGAGGGAAAAATCCGAGGCGTGATAGAAGAGCCAGTATACCAGAAATATACCCAATATGAGACCGGTTATCACGGAGAATATGGATTTCCACCTTTGCCCTTCTTCTATGGACTTCCATGCGGATCCGTTGGCGAAGAAAAGTACGATAAGCGATGCTAAGATAACTCCTAGATTCTGGTAGAAAGTGTATTCTCCAGCGTAGAAGAACAGCCATATAACGATGAAGATCAACCAGCCGAAACCTGTCACTATGGAAAGGACGGTTCGCCACTTTATGGACCTGATCAGTGTACTCTTTGAACGTCGATCACGTCTTTCTTCGATACTCTCCCAATCGTCTTTATTATTCATCTTTACCCCTATGAAACATAAAAAGATGGATATTTAATCATAGCGGTTGATCATCTTTTCATCGCCACGTAGATATCCGCTTCTATCATCTCGCCGTCTTCATAGTAGTGGTGAACGAAGTAAAGGTTACCGTCATCGTCCAGTGTGGGCTCTCCAGCGAACTGGGATACTATCAACTCGGGCTCTCCCCAGCCTCCATCCACTTCCACGGACCTAAATATCCCTGGAGTTCCATTATATGTCCTGGTGAACCACATCTCATTGCCATCCGATGTGATAAAAGGATATCCGTCCATAGAATCCGTGTTAACGGGCTCTATATTGACCGGGTCCGACCATGAATCTCCATCCCTTGTGGTCATCCATATATCGTAATCTCCGAGTCCTCCTGCTCTATCGGAATGGAAATAAAGATCGTCGCCGTGGATGTGAACCTCACCGATCTGTATCTCGTCCATCAATCGATCTCCAGCGTATTCCCAGTTCTTCCATTCTCCATCGAGCTTCTCAGCGGTGAACATGTTCACTTCTGTGTAACCTTCTCGAGTCGATGCGAACCACATTTCATCTCCCTGCACGCAGACCGCACCGTCTAGTGCCGGTTTACCAGGGTCTTGAAGCCATACCCTTTCAGGTTCGCTCCAAGAATCGCCATCTTTGTGTGATACCCATATACCCGTGACCTCATCGCTGACTTGTTCCTCCGGTGGTACGTCAACATCTGGTGTGAAGAAGAAGTAGAGCGTTTCTCCATCCGGAAGTATGAAGGGAGAATCCTCGGCACCAGCTGTGTTTATCTCTACGGATAACGGGATCGGGTCTTCAAATCCGTCAGAATGCATTATCGGTGGATGCTGATCGTTCTCAGGCTTTTGTTTTTTACTGTCTTCAGGGATCTTATCTGTACGGGCGATCTCGGGATAACTCTCATCCCCACCATCTTCTACACATCCTGAAAAAGATAGAGTGAGTAAGAGTAAGACCAATAAAATACTCCATTTACCCTTCATGAAAGATGAACACGCTAGATATTTATAAGGATACCTGTTATATTCATATTTCTAAATCATTCTACTATCGATACGTGTCATAAAATACCATTTCTTCCTTATCCTTCTTATCCAGATCTTTAGGTTCTTCATCGGGATAACCCACGGGCATAAGGAATAAACATACATACCCATCAGGAAGCTTCAAGATCGAGGACACTTTTTCGATATCTAAGTAACCGATCCAGCAGGCGCTCAACCCTCTGCTCACAACGGTCAGAAAGATGTGTTCTCCAGGGATCAACGTATTACAGTTTTCGAACAGCATAGCTACTTTCCTCTGGTCTGGGAATTCCCTCAGATATTCGATGAAATCTTCTCCGAACCTCTCCTTATCCACTTGAAGTTCGAACTCGTCTTCATCCATACCTTTCAGATCTTTCTTCAACTCCGTACAGAGTGCGAAGACCAGCGGTGCTGTGGCGATCCACTCCTGTCCACCGGCTGCTTCAGCTATTTCGGAGATCTCGTCCTTGTCCCTGACCACACCGAAGAGCCAGTTCTGTTCATTTCCTCCGGACGGTGCTAGACTGGCCGCACCCAGCATGGCCTCTATATCTTCTTCGGGAACCGGTTCATCCCTGAATTTTCTTATTGATTTTCGTTTCTTGATAACTTCCATGAACTCCATGATATCAATCCTTTTCCATCCTTCTAACGTCTGGGTGTCTCGTGGTTGGATGGGCGAAATGTATCTGATCGAACTTCCACCCATCTTCGTGAACAAGTACTCCTGTGACCCTTATTGGCCATCTGTATTCATCTCCGACATCTGTTTGATAGAGCACCTCTACGCCCTCTCTGATCAGATCTAAGACGATCATCCTTTCTTCTTTTTCCTGATCAACTATCTTTTGGACTGCATCCAAGAACAAAGCTCTCTCTTCTTCAGCGGTGCTCTCGATGCGTACTTCTCCTGGGATCGATAGCCAAGCGGTGTCCTCATTTACATTTATATCCGTTTCTTCAATATCTAACTTAAGATCGCCCCAATTCTTCCAATCAGATACTAATAATTCTCTAGCTTCGTCTTTTCCATTGCACCACTCGTATCCTCCTTTATCTACAGCACCAGTTCCTATGATAGTGATATCTTCTGTAAAAAGATCTTCCAGATATCTATCTACGTTCTCTATATCTCTTTTATCATACCCTTGCTGTAATTTTTCTAGCACAGCTCGA
>JBNJFO010000188.1:194-2774 GCA_051746905.1 Thermoplasmatota archaeon | reverse complement strand
GATCCTTAAAGCGAGTAATTTAACAAAGCATTTCGAAGTCAGCCGTTCTTTCATGAAGATGCTGATGGGGAAACCGAAGAAATACGTTAAAGCTGTAGATGGTATCGATTTCGAAGTATACAAAAAGAAGACTTTAGCATTGGTTGGAGAATCCGGCTGTGGAAAAACTACGGTAGGTAAACTGATAATGAAATTATTAGATCCTACCGACGGAAATATCGTGATGGAAGGGGTAGATATCACAAATCTTGATGACGCCGCTAAACTAAAAGCTTACAGAAGGAACACGCAGATGATATATCAGGATCCTTTTTCTTCACTAGATCCTCGTTACAAAGTTTTTGATATCATCGCCGAACCGCTTAAAATACACGATATCGGTGGAAGTTTAAAAGAAAGGCGAGAATTGGTCAAGCAATCTTTGGAAGAAGTCCGGTTGACACCTCCAGAGGAGTTTATCGACAGATATCCCCACATGGTATCAGGTGGACAAAAGCAAAGGGTAGCCATCGCACGAGCGTTGGTATTGAAACCTGATTTCATAGTTGCTGACGAACCGGTTTCGATGCTCGACGTATCCGTAAGGGCAGAGATATTGAATCTGATGAAGGACCTTATAGATAAAGAAGATCTTACTTACCTTTACATCACCCACGATATCGGGACTACACGTTTCTTCTCCGACGACATAGGTGTGATGTATCTCGGAGATCTAGTTGAAAAAGGTCCTGTAGAGGAGGTATTGGACACCCCGATGCATCCCTACACGCAGGCCTTGATAACTGCGGTACCTGAACCGGAGCCAGAAAGAGTGGGCATGGTAAAGAATATCCCTATAAGGGGTGAGATACCATCGGGAACTAACATACCTGGTGGATGCAGATTCCACCCCAGGTGTCCTCACGCCAAGAAGATATGTAAAGAGGAGTACCCTGAACCTAGAACGCCGAAAGAAGATGATCATGTCGTTAAATGTCACTTCGCTGGTGAGATCGAGTACGATGTAGATGATTATCTATTGGCGGGCTCCGAGGATACCAAGAAGATAAAGGTACCAAAAGGTGATAAGTAACGGTTGTAAACCCCTTGGAAATCCTATTATACCCTTTTTCATATTTTTTCTTTTAAAGATAGGATGGGTTATGTAGGGAAATTTTATAGGATATCTTTAGCTGGGATGGAAAATTATAAAAAAAGAGAAGAGCTAGCTTATAATGATAGAGAAGATAAGAGAATAGATCACGATGTCAGAGAAATCTAAAAGGTTCGAGGGGAGAGAAAATTTTTTCGAAAACAACAAGATAAAGTTCGGCGTTATGTTCCTTTTGATAGCCGTACTATTGGCTTTTGTATCGATACATTCCGAGGCCAAGACCTATCAAAGCTCCTATCGAACGCTGGAAGGTAGAAACCCTGATGATCCCCTCTCGGGATGGGAGTCGTTGGAGATAAAAAATAGTGTGATCAACTCTACATTATTCCTAGAATACACTCCTGATGGAGAGAACAGTTCTGAGGAAGTAGAGGTCGAGATAACTGACTTCACCGTGGACGAGAACAGAACGATCACTCTAGATGGGGATGAACCTGAAACTGTAAGCTTGGATGATAACGCTTATTGGATAGTACCGAAATACAATGAAAGCGAAGGGAATGTTACCTACCGTCAAGAGATAGTCTATACTATACAGCCCTTCAGTATATTGACGATACCCGCTTTCGTATTGACCATATTCGGTATAATCATCACGTACAGTGGCCAGGCCGAATTCAAAGCCAAGCTGGCAGAGAAAAGGATGATGGCCCAACAAGAGCAGCAGATGCAAGAGCAAACACAGGAAGATGATATGGAGGAAAACAGATGAGAATATATTTCAGCCACCCTACGTTCACTTTCAGGACGAAGACGGAAAGAGAATGTATCAATATATTGAAGAGATCATTCGATGCTGAAGAGATTATAAACCCGGCAGATTTTGGACTCAGAAAAGATCCTAAAGAGAAGATAAGAGAATCTGATATGGTCGTCGGGATGGCGGTTTCACGTCACTTCACGTTTTTAGTTTGGAACGAGATGAAGGTGGGAAAGGAGTCGGGAGCGGAGATCAACACGTTCATGGTGGAGAGTAAAAACGATCTAGGTCCATTAGTGGAAGGAGTACCCGATAATATCGAGAAGCTCAGCCCTGAAGAGTCGCAGGTCTTTAGAGAAGATATGTTAGAGGGAGAGAAGGAATCTATATTCAGTTTGATAATCGGAAATTGGAAAAGAAGATTTTAGGACGATGACCGAAGGGGTATCTTCACACAACTCGTTACTTTTTGTGTGATAGGATGAAATGGTCTATCTGATAAGTAGCTAGGATGTTAGACTTTTAAAATAATAAGAAAAATGTCGCACAATCGAAGATTCTACTTACTTTTCTTATTAGAAAGGAAGTAAAAAATAATAAGAAAAATGTCGCACAATCGAAGATTCTGCTTACTTTTCTTATTAGAAAGGAAGTAAAAAATAATAAGAAAAATGTCGCACAATCGAAGATTCTGCTTACTTTTCTTATTAGAAAGGAAGTAAAAAAT
>JBNJFO010000188.1:0-94 GCA_051746905.1 Thermoplasmatota archaeon | reverse complement strand
AATAAGAAAAATGTCGCACAATCGAAGATTCTACTTACTTTTCTTATTAGAAAGGAAGTAAAAAATAATAAGAAAAATGTCGCACAATCGAAGA
>JBNJFO010000187.1:0-2788 GCA_051746905.1 Thermoplasmatota archaeon | reverse complement strand
GCTGCCGGATGCTCGATATCCATCTCCTTGAGCATCGTTACGCCGTCGTTGGTTATCGTCACGTCACCGATGCTGTCTACGAGCATCTTATCCATACCTCAGGACCTAGTGTTGTGTCCACGGTATCGGCTATCGCTTTGGCGGCTTCTATGTTCTTCTTCTGTGCGTCCTTTCCCTTGCTTCTCTCTGTATCTTCACTTAAAACCAAAATAGGCTGGTTTTGTCCTGCCATATTACCATTCCCATACTTTTCTAAATAGATGTTCTATAAATAATTTTTCCTTCAGCCAGTTCAGAAATAGTTTGATCTGTCAAGCCTTTAAAAACCAATATATTACTATGAAGAACTGTGGTATGTGATCCCAACTTATCCTCCGGGGCTTGTCTATATCCCTGGTCGGTGCCTTTATCTCCGTGATCTTAGCCCCCTTACTGTGTGCCTCTAAAGCGAAGATACCGCATGTGCACTTGCCCTTCAATCCCAACTTATCAGCGAGATCCTTCCTCAAAGCCCTGTAGCCTGTACCGGTATCTTTTGTTTTTACTTTGAATTGAGCTATCCTAGATAACAATCTCTCCGAAGGGCGAGGAACATGATCTCTTTTCCCGAAAACTAAGTCTGCTTCACCGTCTAAAATAGGTCTTACCAATTCAGGTATAAATTTTGGGTCGTGTTCACCGTCGGCATCTAGAGTTACTATTATGTCTCCACTTGCTTCTTTGAACCCTCTCTTTATAGAACCGATGTAACCGAGATTCTTTTCATTCTCCATGACGTTAGCGTGTTCGGATGCGACCGCTGCAGTGTCGTCACTAGAGTTATCATCAATAACTATTATCTCATCAACATAACTTCTAATTTCTTTGAGCACCTTTTCTATCCGATTTCCCTCGTTGTAGGCCGGTATGACAGCGGTGATCATCTCATCCAAGGAATGAATCTATCATCTTATTAAGTTGTCTCTTCGCATGTGCACCCACTTTTCTCTCTTTCAACTCACCGTCATTGAATATCATAAAAGTTGGAACGCCCAGGATATTGTATTCTTCCCTGATCCCTGGATTCTTATCCACGTTCACCTCTAAAACCTTGATGTCGTCCCTTTCTTCTTCTATCTCGCTGACGGTGACTTCGCTCCTTTTACAAGCGGTACACCAAGACCCCCAAAAAAGAGCGAATACGGGTCTATCAGATCCGACCATCTCTTTTTTGAAATCGTCTCCACTGACTTCCATCTGCTCACTCCGTGTCGAGTTTTCCTTCGTATCCTTCAACTTCTTTCTCACCGGGCTTATAGACTTCTAACACACCGGATTCCTTCTTCTCACCGCTCCACCTGGTCTTCGGCATGATAACGTGCTTCTTCTCTGAGATTCGTTTCTTGATATGCTCCTCGGTGAGAAGGTCGAACATCCTATCGATCTCCTTCTCCAATGAAACTTTCGGCTTGAATCCGTGCTCCTGCGGTAACTTTTTAGAAACGACTTCGAAGGGATGTCTCTCGGCTTCGACCCTTGGGTTTTCGAGTCTCTGTATCTCGCAATCCAGATCGTAGTTCTCGTTGGCGACCTTTGAAACGGTATCTGCGACTTCTTTGATCTTGTAAAGCCCTGAAACCTGGTTAACAACGTCATATTGACCCGGTTCAGGTGGTGATCCTATGAGCCTGACCATACATTCCATGGCATCCTCTAGAGCGATCATGCCCCTGATCTGCTCTCCTTCTCCGTATACTGTGAGTGGTATACCTTCTATAGCTTGAGTTACAAACCTGTTTACCACCGTTCCGAACCATTCGTCGTAATCCAA
This sequence comes from Thermoplasmatota archaeon, assembly GCA_051746905.1. Taxonomy (GTDB): domain Archaea; phylum Thermoplasmatota; class Thermoplasmata; order Halarchaeoplasmatales; family Halarchaeoplasmataceae; genus CAZFVW01. The sequence continues at coordinate 978 of JBNJFO010000187.1, read as the reverse complement.
CCTGGTTCTAAGGTCGGGATGTGCTGCCACTTCATCTGTGTGAACACCGAATATGACTCCCTGCATGATATCGTATGATCTCAGCCACCAGTACTTGCAAGCTTCGTAGATGTTGTACGTATCTTGAACTTTGGAAACGTGGTAGAAGCTGTGTGGATCTCTAGGTGTGATCTCTCCGCCCATGCTCCACTCTCGGTCGTCCCACTCTAACACTGCATCATTGGGGAACATACCTTCGAAAAGTGGCCTTCCGGTGAGCGGGCTCCCGTATTCTCCCATGGTGCCGAGCTTAAGTAGTGAACTCATGGGAACTACGTCTTTCATTATCCAAAGTAATCCTAATGAAGAAAGAACGTTGTTCCTCTGTGTCTCTATAGCGTGTTCCGCATCGACCATGGAATAAGGAGCTGCCGGTATCTCGGCGTAGTGTACTATCGATTCCGGTTTGACTTCTTCGATGAACTCTCTCAACTTCCTCATATCCCCCATGTCCATCCTTCTGAAGTTGATGTCCACTCCGAGCTCTTCTTTAGCGGTGTGCAGTCGTTCCGTCATCTTAGCTATAGGAACTATGGTGTGTGAACCTTTCTCCATAACACAGTCTCTTCTGGTGTAATTATCTATACCCGATACTTTGCACCCTAGTTTTGCTAGCTTTAGAGCTAAAGTCCATCCTAGATACCCATCTAGACCGAGTATCATAACACGCATGTTCTCGAGGAGATAACCGAATTCAGTTTCCTTCCACTCGGGACACTGCTCGAAAGTTATAGTGGGTTCGAAATGGCCCAATTCTGGCCTCCTTTTACATTCTATCATCAGCTGTTGGTCTTCACCCTTCGGGACGATCCTTCTCGATTGTCCGCAGCCCCTGAAATCTACGTTTCCTTTCAATTTAGCGGCCGGGCAGTTCCAACAAGTATTATCTGCATTGTGTAATTTTTCACTCATATTATCACTTTTTATCAATTTTCAATC
>JBNJFO010000186.1:0-2800 GCA_051746905.1 Thermoplasmatota archaeon | reverse complement strand
ACTGCTGGGTGTTCCTGTAACGCGCTCTCAACTTCGAAAGGTCCTATCCTGTAACCAGATGCCTTGATAACATCATCCGATCTTCCAACGAACCAGAAGTAACCGTCTTCGTCTTTGTATGCTTTGTCACCCGTGTAGTACCAGTCGCCGTAGAACACTTCTTCAGTCTTCTCTTCATCTTTCCAGTATTCCTTGAATATCCCTGGCGGCCTTTCTGGCTTGACCTTTACGGCTATGTGTCCTTCTTCACCGACGGGCATCAAGTTGCCTTCGTCATCTATAACTTCGACATCGTGTCCCGGTGTCGGTTTACCCATAGAACCTGCTTTGACTTCCATTATCGGGTAATTAGCAACGAGTGCAACGCTCTCGGTCTGACCGTAGTAATCGTATATCCTTAGACCGGTGTATTCCTCCCACTTATCGATAACATCCGGATTCAGTGGTTCCCCAGCACTCAAACTGTGCCTCAATTGACTGAGATCGTACTTATCCACGTCTTCGTTGATCATCATCTTGTAGATGGTCGGCGGAACACAGAATGTAGTTATGCTGTAATCCTGCAGTATCTTCAGGGTCTTCTTAGGATCGAATCTACCCGTTATATTCTGCTGAACTACAGTAGCCCCGACTATCCATTGGCCGAACAACTTACCCCATGCGGTCTTTGCCCATCCGTTGTCGGCTATGGTCCAGTTGGTATCTTCCGGTCTGAGATCTTGAACGTATTTCGCGGTGACAGTGTGACCTATCGGGTAAGAATGTGTATGAAGCACCATCTTCGGGTAAGAAGTGGTTCCGGAGGTGAAGTATATCAGAAGTGGATCGTCGCTTCTCGTTCTCTCTATCTCGTCTCTATCTAATTCTACAGATGCCTTATCCATCATCTCTTTGTAACTCATCCAGTTCTCTTTCTCTCCATCTACCAATATATGGTTCTTCAAACTATCGAGATCGTCTCTTACTTCCTCGACCTTCTCGTGGTTCGCCATATCGGTAACTATCGTGTTCGCCTCTGATTGGTTAACTCGGTACTCGATATCCTTTGGAACCGAAAGGTTCGGAGTCGGTATAGGTATCACACCTAATTTTATCATACCCAGAACTGCAACATACCATTCAGGTATCCTGTGAACGAGCACCATAGCACGGTCTCCTTTCTCCAATCCGATCTCTCTCAATGAATTAGCGAATTTGTTCGATAGTTCCTTAAGATCTTTGAAAGTGTGCTTCTGAGCGTTCTCTCCAGAATTGTCTATGGATATCAGGGCCAACTCGTCGGGCCTCTCCTCCGCCTGTTTATCCACCGCGTCGAAAGCGAAATTATAATATTCTGGAACATCCCATTCAAATTCTTCTCTAACCTTCTCGTAATCGTACATATTATGTTCCCTAGTCATGCTCATCAAATGACCGATAGAGAACCGAAAAATAAATGTTTTCCTCCGAAAAACCGTATATGTAGAATTTATAACACTAGAAAACTCTTTTCCAAACTATATTTTAATAAAACATTATCTATCGACCTATAGAATCTATATAGATCCGAAAACTAGAAAATCATTAATAGTGAAAACTTTTTGATATCTATGGGAATAACATGAGTGAAGAAGTCATAGTGATAGGAAGCGGACCGGGTGGATACAAAGCGGCTGTAAAGGCGGCTAAGAAAGGATTTGACGTTAAACTTATAGAGAACGGGGAGATAGGAGGCGTTTGCACAAATCAGGGCTGTATCCCCTCTAAAGCGCTGTTATCTATAGCTGAAACTGTAGATGCGATCGGTTCTTCGAGAAGGAAGGGTATCGATTCCGATCTCAACAGTATCAACTTCAAGAGAGCTCAGAGTATAAAGGAAAGAGCAGTAACCACATCTAGGAAGGGTATCGAAAAACAGATAGAAGACAGCGGTATCGAGGTCATAAAGGGAGAAGCGAAGGTGCTCGAAGGTAAAAAAGTGGAAGTAGGTGGTGAGGTTTATAAATGCGACCACCTGATAATTGCTACTGGCTCAGAGCCGATAGTGCTGCCTTTCTTGGAAGTTGACGAGGAAGATATATTGACCAGTAAAGGTGCCCTGAATTTAAGGGAGATACCGGATTCCATGGTCATTATCGGCGGCGGGTACATAGGTCTAGAGCTGGCTTTCGTATATTCGTCTCTCGGAACATCCGTAACTGTCGTAGAACTTCTCGACCGTATACTCCCCGCCATGGACAAAGACCTCGGCCCAGTAGCGGAGAAGATGCTGAAAAGGAAGAAAGTCAAGATATACACCGGTTCAAAAGTTACCGATGTAAACGGCGACTCGCCATTCGATATCACGATAGAAGGCGACACCGAGAAAGTTGTACAAGCAGAAAAAGTCCTCTGTGCAGTCGGGAGAAGACCAACACCCCCGGAGATGGAACTCGATATATTGAACGAAAGAGGAGCTATAGAAACCGATGAACACATGAAAACACCAGCAGATGATGTCTACGCCATAGGAGATGTGAACGCTAGATCCATGCTCGCACATTCCGCTTACAAACACGCTGAAATAGTCATCGATAATATCACCGACGACGACCCAAAAGATTTCTCAGATTATCTCGTTCCCGCTGGAGTATACACACATCCAGAGATAGCCAGCGTTGGGCTAGACGAGGACGCTGCTGAAGAAATGTACGGTGAGATAAGAACCGAGAGTTTCCCGATATCAGCCAGCGGAAGGGGATACTCCACCGGAGAAAGGACCGGCTTCGCAAAGATCATCGCAGCTGAAAACAAGATAGTCGGTATGCACCTGATATGCCCC
>JBNJFO010000185.1:0-2800 GCA_051746905.1 Thermoplasmatota archaeon | reverse complement strand
TTTACCAGGCACGCAGTAACCGAAACCTACACGAGAATCCTTTAAAACACGGATACCGAGACCAAAATCCTGATATTCTGATGAATTACTGACCTCTCCCTTTTCTATATCATACTGAATTTTCCTTTGATCGATACCAAAAACTTCACCCTGGAGGTTCTTTTTCTTTATCAGTTCTAATGCTTTCTTTACACTTTCTGTGATCTTTTCGCTCATTCTTTACCACCAACCGTTACTTCAGAGATCAAAACACTCCCTCCACCATCTGTTACAGGTGCTCGCTGTCCTTTACCGCAGTGTCCGATACCAGTTTCCATTTCATCTGTTATTCCTGTTATATTCTTCAAAGTCTCAAGGGTGAATCCATTGAAACTGACATCCCTGAGTGGTTTTATTATTTCGCCATCTTCAATAAGATAAGCCTCTTGAGCGTTGAACTGGAAAGTACCCTGTGCAGGACTGACCTGACCACCCGAAGAAGATTTGGCATATATTCCTCTATCAACTTTTTCTAGTAATTCATCGAACTTCATATCTCCAGGTTCCATTATCGTGTTGCTCATCCTGACCAACGGTTTTACTCTAAAATCTTCGGCTCTTGCACCACCGTTTGGTTCCATATCGAGTTTCCAAGCGTTTTCTCTATCTAATATGAAATCGTTCAAAGTTCCATCTTTTACTAACACTCTGTTTTTAGCCTTCGTTCCCTCATCATCGAATGGGAATGAGCCGTAACCATTCATAGTTGGATCATCCTTTATGGTCACTATATCAGATGCGACCTTTTTACCTATTTTACCGGCCAAACAGCTGTTGCCTGTAGAAACAAGGTCGCTCTCTGCAGCGTGTCCAAAAGCTTCATGTGAGAACACACCTGCGAGATGTGGATCCATGATCAAAGACATCTTACCGCTTGGAGCGGATTCTGCCTCCAACAAGATTTCCAGCCTATCGAGAACTATATCCTTCTCTTCATAAGCTTCTTCAGTGATCTCGTAACCTCCTGTTCCACCTATACCCTGACTCGCCCTTTGAATAGTATCGCTTTTACCTGTGATTATCATGTAAGTCACCAGCCGAGGTATCTTCATTTTAATATGGGTTCCATCACTTGTTGCTATCTCTTTATCTACAAGATAATCTCTATACCTGAGGTCCGTAGATCTGACGAAATCTTTATCAAGATGGCTTTCTAGATCTTTAAGGAAAGAAATCTTCTCCTCTGTACTAACATCCAAGAAGTTCTTTTCCATAGGCATCTCCACTTCTTCTTCGTGTGTTTCAACTTCAGCTAATCCAGTTTCCTTTTTCTTGTATTTATCGCTGTTTTTAGCCATTTTTAAAGATCTTTCAGCAGCATCTTTCAGTTCTGAAAGATTTGAGGTACCTACGTTTCCCCACCCATTGTTATACAAAACTCTAACCATGGCACCTTCTTCACTACCACTTGTTACTTTCTCCATATCTCCGTCTTTCAATGTGAGGTTGGTACTTTCCCACTTTTCCTTTCTAATATCACAGTAAGAAGCACCCTTCTCCATCACATAATCGATTATATTCTTTAGCGACATCACATACCTTATTGGTTCTTTATTTAAATAACTTTCAGGCAAATTTGCTTTTGTAAGAGAAATTATGGCAAAACTTAATAGGAACCCACCAAAATGATGCCTCGTTGTGAAAATTATGGATTACATGAAGATATCGGGAACTGACATAGATGTTTCTCGCATAAGCCTAGGAACCTGGGCAATCGGAGGTTGGATGTGGGGCGGCACTGATGAAAGAAGATCGATCAAAACTATCCATGCTGCTCTAGAGAAAGGTATCAATCTGGTCGATACTGCACCTGTTTATGGTTTCGGTAAATCCGAAGAGATCGTAGGTAAGGCTATCGATGAGTATGTTGGTGAACGAGAAAGTTTTGTAATCTCGACCAAAGCAGGGATCGAATGGAAGGATGATGGAATATTTAGGAATGCATCTAGAGAGAGGATATTTAAAGAGGTTAAAGATTCACTCGAAAGACTAGGCACAGATTATATCGATATATATCACATCCACTGGCCTGATCCTGAGACACCTATCGGAGAGACGGCAAAAGCGATGAAAGATCTGTATAATGAAGGTAAGATAAGAGCAATAGGTGTAAGTAACTTTTCTACAGAACAGATGAGAGAGTTCAACAAGTACGCACCACTTCATGTAAGTCAACCACCATATAACTTGTTTGAAAGGAAAACTGAAGAAGATATACTACCATACTGTTTAGAGAAAGATATCCATATGATGACTTATGGTTCACTTTGTAGAGGTTTATTGTCTGGAAAGATGGATACAGATACTACCTTCGATGGTGACGACATGAGAAAGGCAGACGATCCTAAATTCAGTGCCCCTCATTATTCGCAGTATCTAGAAGCAGTCGAGAAGCTGGATGAATACGCTAATGAGCGGTACGGTAGAGATGTACTGCATCTGGCTGTGAGATGGATATTAGACAGAGGTGTTCACACAGCACTCTGGGGCGCTAGAAAGCCTGAGCAGTTGGAACCAGTAGATGATGTTATGGACTGGAATATACCTAACGGTGAGAGGAAAAAGATAGTGAATATAATTCAAGATACTATCGAAGATCCAGTCGGACCAGAATTCATGGCACCACCTACAAGATCAGAGTTCTAAAGTGGTTAAAAATTTTCTAATACTTTTATTTTTTTATGTTTCAACTTACCGTAAATTTGAAATGACTATCTGTTACTTCGTGGATGATGAATTACGAATTCGATGTTACGGAAGA
>JBNJFO010000184.1:0-2829 GCA_051746905.1 Thermoplasmatota archaeon | reverse complement strand
TTGGATATGCCGACCATCGGTGTGGCTAAAAGTATGCTGACCGGAGGGATGAAGAAAGAAGTAACCCACGCGGATCCAGTATCGAAGATCTACTCTGAGGATGAAAACGACCTTATCGGTTACGCTTACCTGAGCAGTGATAGGGCTAAGAATCCGATCTACATCTCTCCAGGGCATAAGGTCTCACCCAGATCTTCATTGGAAAAAGTTAAGACTTACTGCGAGTATAAAATACCACAGCCCGTTAGGAAGGCGCACATAAGGGCGAACAAGACGAGGCGAGATGATGAGTAAGACACCGCTTTACTACCATAAGATGTATGGAAGATACGGGTTCGGTTCTTTCCACCCGTTCGATCCGAAGAGATTTCCAAAGTTCATCAAGTTGGTCAAAGATGATAAGAAGATCATGGACAGTATCGAGATCAGAGAATCTCCTAGAGCAAGTGACGAAGACCTGATGCTGATCCACACTCAAGATTACATAAAGAAGGTCGAGGACATGGAAGGATCGGGTGGAAAATTGTCCGGCGATACGCCCGTTAAAGAAGGTGCACCTGAGGCTGCTAGAAGGATCGTAGGTGGTAGTTTGGAGGCGGCTAAGAACATCGATAAAGAAGGGACGATCATCAATCTTGGAGGCCTTCACCACGCTGGAAGGTCGACGGGAGAAGGTTTCTGCTTATTCAACGATGTTGCGGTGGCGGCTCAGTATCTTGTGAACGAAGGAAAGAAAGTATGCGTTCTGGATACCGACGCTCATCAGGGTAACGGGACCATGGATATTTTTTATGAAACTGCCGAAGTGCTGTTCATCTCTCTTCACCAGGATCCGAGGACGTTGTATCCCGGTACAGGCTACGTAGAACAGATCGGAGAGGGTAACGGAGAAGGTTATACCGTTAATATACCACTTCCGAGAGATTCTAACATAGCGGATTACTATTTCACTTTTGAAGAAGTCGTCAAACCTATAATAAAACAGTACGATCCAGATGTCGTTATAAGGAACGGAGGTTCAGATCCGCACCACACAGATTCCCTCACGGACCTCGCTCTAGATATGAGGGGTCTAGAATATCTCGGCGGTGTTACAAGGGATATATGTAGAGATGTAGATGCTGGCCATATCGATCTTTTCTTATCGGGCTATGGGCTCAGAGTCATCGAAGGATGGCAGGCCATATTGAAGGGTGTACTCGATCTAGATATCGAAACGCCCAGCGATCAGAGGATCAGCGATATCGGAAAAGAGCCTAAGGTGGATCTGGTCAGAACGGTCGATGACTTGAAGAAGATATTAAAGGGATTCTGGCAGACATAAGGGAAAACATATAAATACCATGAACGACCAAGTATATACTGGGCACACGAAAACCACTTACGTTACTTTTGATGAACCAGGGGGCGTGGATTAGCGGTTTACACCGTAAAGTGTCAAAGATATATTGAGACTGTAATATCTTCGGACGACGGTGCCCACAAGTGCAATTTAAAAATTGGGAGATAAGAAATAAGAAAATTCGATAACCATGATTGCAAAAGTTGAATCTAAACAGAAGAATGAGATAGAACTCGAACAAACCAATGAATGTCCTAACTGCGGTTCTAGACACTTCTCTCAAGACTATGATAGAGGGGAATTAGTATGTGATGGATGCGGGCTTGTCATAGAGGAGACCTATATCGATAAAGGTCCAGAGTGGCGTTCCTACGATATGCAGCAGGAAAAGAACAGATCAAGGGCGGGAGCTCCTATGACAGAGCTTATGCACGATAAAGGTTTATCGACGGTTATAGACTTTAGAGATAGAGATTCTTATGGAAATAAGATATCATCCAAGAATAGATCACAGGTCTACCGATTGAGGAAATGGCAGAGAAGGACCAGAGTTGCTTCAGGTAAAGAGAAGAATCTAGCCTCTGCTCTGAGAGAATTGAAGAGGGTTGGGTCTATGATGTCCCTACCGAAGAGCGTGATAGAAAAGGCCGCCGTTCTTTATCGGGAAGCTTCGGAGAAGGATCTTATCAGGGGTAGGAGTATCAATATCATACTGACTTCACTGCTCTACATCGTATGTAGGAAAGAGAACATACCCAGGATGTTGGAAGACTTTGCCGAGAACACGGATTTCGATAAAAAACACATCGGTAAAACTTACAGATTTTTGAACAGAGAGATGGTGCTCAAGATGAAACCGTCGAGGCCAGAGGAATACCTCCAGAGATTCTGTAACACTCTGAACTTAAGAGGAGATGTTAAAGAGATAGCCAAAGATATTTTGGAGAGAGCAGAAAAAGAAAATATCCTCTCTGGAAAGGGTCCTACAGGTATGGCAGCAGCGGTCATCTACATAGCATCGATCAAAACGGAAAACAAGCGTACTCAGAAAGAGATCGCTGAGATAGCCAACGTTACAGAAGTGACCATCAGGAACAGATATAAGGAACTGGTCGAAAAGTTGGACATCGATCTGAAAATTTGAGTCCCCTTATACGATAAATTAGGGGGGAATTACTTATAATCAGAATCATCTCATGATCTTATGGACTGGGACCTGGTAATAGGTAAGAACTGGGGCCAGAGAGGGATCATATTCGGTACTATCATATTATATTTCTACCTTCTCATATTCAGACCAGAAGATGCTTGGAAGAGTATCTCATCCGGTTTTATGACTTTCATCGGGCTTTTAACACTCATATTTGCAGCGATATTACTAGCCAGCGCTATCCAGGTGTTGATACCTAAAGAGTTGATACAGGAATATCTAGGTCCGGAGGCGGGTTTGAAGGGCGTATTGACAGGCGGTTTACTCGCAGGACTTC
>JBNJFO010000183.1:0-2855 GCA_051746905.1 Thermoplasmatota archaeon | reverse complement strand
GAGGTAGTGGGTTGGGAAGGCGATGATAGTTCATTCCATTTCATACCTATATTCTTGAGAGATGAGAACGAAAACGAGAAGATAAAAAACAGGATCGAGATCACAAAAGAATTGGTTTTGGAACCCAACACCGAGGATATAATAGAAGTCTGGGGTAAAGGTGAAACCCAGCTAGCCAGGATACTTTATTCGATATACTTGGGCGATTATATCTCGATCTATCTAGCTTTGTTGTATGGAAGAGACCCGTCTCCCGTGGAGATAATCACAAAACTGAAGAAAAGGCTGTAAAAAATCTATGCGTACTTTCCATCGCCGACGTGATGCAGACTTTTGATCACTTTTCCACTGTCAGAGTCTATCATGGTTTTACCGCCAGTCATAGCTCTTCCGACGGCCAGTGGTTTTTTGTGTTCAACATCTCTAACCCAGACCAGCTGACCCTCTTCTATAGACTCGTCGGCATCGACTATCCCCGGGGCCATGACATCAGCACCGTTGTACACGAACTTGACCGCGCCCATGTCGACGGTGACGTATCTCTTCGTTGCATCCATCTGGAGGAATCCTTTGATAGTCGGGAACACCTCTCCATCGAAAAAGGTGGCCTGGATCTTATCGTTGACTATCACGACTTTACCGTTCTCTGTATCGGCTACATCTACTTGGTCACCTAATTGAAAGGGAGAATCTCCGAGTTTATCTTCCATCTGCTCCACATATTCTCGTATCTTCTTGTCCTTCAAGCGGTGCCTGTTCTTGTATTCCATCATTTCACTCCAAAGAAAATATCATATTAATCCTTTGGGAATCAGTCCTTGCTTTCCTTACCTGATAACTTCTCTATTTGTATCTGACCAACATTGACTCCACCCATGTCTGCTTTCTCCACCATCCGCCCTATAACCTTTTCAGGATCTTCTTCTAACTGCTCCACCATCAGGCAAAGAGCCTCCTTTTTTTCTTCCTCATCATCTAAAAAGCTGACACTCCCTTGGAAGTGCACGCTCCGATAAGAGTGATCGCACCTCCCTCGGCAGTAACCTAGATCTTCGATCACCTGGCCCCAGACCGTTTTATTTTCCTCCAAAAAATCGATCTTTTTTCCTTCTTTGGCGCAGTGGAAGTAGAATTTCATCTCCTCTTCATCGAAACCATAATTCAAGGTCACAAGATAAGGTTCTCCGTCTTTACACATCGCCATGGTCAGGTACTTCTGGCTGTTTATTATGTCGAATATATCTTCTTTGTTCTCGATCTTTTTCTCACTTCTTCTCATGTGGTAGCTTTTCATATCCATGCCTTTCAAATGGTGATGATAATAGATTATAAAACACTTTCACCGTTCACCCTCCAAGCGCCAAATATTAGTATGAGAAGTTTGAATGGGGATTACTGAACGAGACGATGAAAGTAGAAGAACTGGATATTCCAGAGGAAGCGAAAGAGATCATCCGGAAAGATGGCATCGAAGAACTCTACCCACCTCAGGCTGGGGGTGTAGAAGATGTACTCCAAGGAAAGAACTGTGTCTTCGCATTACCAACCGCCAGCGGTAAATCTCTTCTTGCATACCTGGGCATAATAAAAAGGGTCGTAGAGGATGGTGGGAAAGCGCTCTACATCGTGCCCCTCAGAGCCCTGGCCTCAGAGAAGATAGAAGATCTGAAAAAGTTCGAATCTTTGGGGTTGGACCTTTCGATATCCATGGGTGATTACGATAGACCGGATCCTTCTTTGAAGAACAGCGACGTTATCATCGCGACCTCGGAAAAAGCAGATTCATTATTAAGACAAAATGTAGGGTGGATGGATCAACTCAACCTCGTTATCGCGGATGAGGTCCATCTGATAAACGACAGAGAACGCGGTGCCACCTTGGAAGTGACTCTTGCAAAACTCAAGCAGGTCAATCCGGATGCGCAGATAATCGCGCTCTCGGCTACCATCAAGAATTCGGACGCCATCGCGAGATGGCTGGACGCTGAACACCATAAAAGCGAGTGGAGACCTGTCGAATTGAAAGAGGGGGTTTATCACAATAACAAGATAAGGTTCGAAGACGGGGATACCGAGGAATGCAAAGATTCTAGAGCTGAGATCGCTATCTGTGAACCGACGTTAAAAGATGGAAAACAGTGCCTTGTTTTCGTTGGTACCAGGAGATCTACAGAAGGCACTTCTAAAAGGTTAAGAAAAACAGTGAGGGAATATCTTACAGAGGAAGAAAAAGAAGAGCTAGAAAAAGTCTCGGAAAACATTCTCTCTAACAGTACCACATCCGTAGGAGAATCTCTTTCGGAGATGGTCAAGGACGGTGTCGCTTTTCACAATGCAGGACTGAACAATCAACAGAGGAAGATGGTAGAAGGTGCTTTCAGAGACGGCTTTATCAAATTGATCGTAGCCACACCGACTCTAGCCGCCGGGATCAACATGCCCGCGCGAAGAGTTATAGTAAGAGACTGCAGGAGGTACGACGCTGTGAGAGGATACCGTGCTCCACTGCCGGTCATGGAGGTCAAACAGATGTCTGGGAGAGCGGGAAGACCGGGTTATGATGATGTTGGAGAGGCTGTACTCGTAGCGAAGAGAGACAGCGACGAGAAGATGCTCTTCGAAGAATATGTTCTGGGTGAGAGCGAGGTCATCTTTTCGAGGATGGCTACGGAACCCGCACTCCGGAAGCATATTTTAGCTCTTATAGCTACATCACACTGCAGCACGGAAGACGAACTGTACGATTTCATGGAGGAGACCTTCTACGCCGAGTACAGTGATATCTGGATGATAGAAGACCAGGTGAGGAAAACCATCGATCTCCTCGAGAAAAAGGAGATGATAGATAAGGGAGA
>JBNJFO010000182.1:0-2906 GCA_051746905.1 Thermoplasmatota archaeon | reverse complement strand
CTGTTCAACCAACAAAGATAATCTGCATCGGATTGAACTACGCGGACCACGCTGAAGAAACCGCTAAAAAGTTACCAGATAGACCTAAACTCTTCATGAAAGGCCCGAACACTGTTTCTGCCCACCAAGATACCATCACACTACTTCCAGATAAAGAGAGGATCGATTACGAAGCCGAACTGGGTGTTGTGATAGGTGAACAGTGCAGGGACGTGAAAGTTGAGGATGCGGACAAAGTTATAATGGGATACACATGTGTCAACGACATCTCAAATAGGGACGACCAGCGGAGAGAACAGAACTGGATCCGCGGAAAGGCATTCGATAACGCTGCTCCGATCGGGCCGTGTATCAGCACACCTGACCTGGTGCCAGATGATGCAGAGGTTACTCTTAGAAAGAACGGTTCTGTAAAACAAAGATCCTCTATCGATAACTTGATCTTCTCGGTTCCAGAGCTTATCGAAGAGATAACAAAATACATGACTTTAGAACGTGGCGATATAATATCTACCGGGACTCCCGCGGGTGTTGGACCGATAGATGACGGAGATAAGATCGAAGTTGAAATCGAAGGAGTAGGTACATTGATCAATTACTTCGATATGCCGTGAACTTTAACAGGTAACATGGATAATCACAATACTCGTTTCTCGATCAAAATTGAATGACGGGTCTACTAACTTAGGTGTTTTCATCTCAGTCCAAGCTATACCTTTTCCACGCAGCAGCTCTTTTGTTTCATCTAGAAGGTTAAGTTTTCCATACTGACCAGTTCCGACTATGACATCTTCTATCGGTCTATCGATCAGATTTAGATAATTTTCCATCTCTTCTTTAGTGAACTTATGGCTCGTCCCATGTTTTGATTTTGATATCTGTTTCTCCCTCTTTACTATACCCTCTGGAAGTATCACGATATCGTGGGTATACACTTTTCCATTGACCTTCACTTTTCCGAAAGATGTACTCTCTATCATCAGATTTCATCTCTATTCAATCAACATGTTAAGTGAAATCCACCAGCTATCTTTTTTCCAGATCTCAGATCCTTGTTATAGACCTTACAAGCTTTCTTCGTTGGGAAACTCTTCACTTCAAAATCAAGCTCTTTTTTAACCATGGAAGGGACTGTCATGTTTCCACCGCTTCCCGTTCCTATGATAAGTATGTCAGGATCAAAATCGATTATATCTTTCAGATCTTCTATGTGAAGGCGGTGTCCGCTCTTTCTCCACCAACCCGGTCTTACCTCTTTGCCGAGTAATATCACATCATCTGTGTACTTCTTCCCATCGATCAGTATTTTACCGAACGAGTAATCTTCGATCCAATCCCCTGACATCATATAATAAACCATCAAAGTCATTATAAAATTTTTCGGAATTGCTAAATATTAGCGATAGACTTTTATGTGAGTTCTCAATAAGCGAAAATGGGATATAATGAGCAAGATAACATTCAGTATAATAAAAGCTGATGTAGGCGGGTACCCGGGCCACTCCGATGTGCACCCAGAATTGATAGATGTCGCTGAGAAGAGTCTCAAGACTTCAGACGTTCTGGAATCTTATCACGTTACACACTGCGGGGATGACCTGGAATTACTCATGACACACAGAGAAGGAGAGGACTCTGAAAAAATACATACTTTAGCTTGGGACACATTCCAGAAGGCTACTGAAAAGGCGAAAGAATTGGGCCTTTACGGAGCTGGCCAAGATATTCTTTCTGATGCTTTCTCAGGTAACATAAGAGGCATGGGACCCGGGATCGCGGAGATAGAATTCACACCGAGAAAAGCCGAACCAGTGGTTGCATTTTTGATGGATAAGACTGAACCAGGAGCGTTCAATTATCCTATATTCAAGATGTTCGCAGACCCATTTAACACATCTGGATTGGTCATCGATCCATCGCTTCATGATGGCTTTGTTTTCGAGATATGGGATATCAAGGAATCGACGAAGATCATGATGGAAACTCCAGAAGAGATATACGATATCCTAGCACTTATTGGTGCAAAAGGAAGATTCGTTATAAAGAGAGTGTTCCCGAAGGAAGGTAAGCTACCAGGTGACGAACCTGTAGCCGCCATCAGTACGGAAAAACTCTACCAGATCGCTGGTGAATATGTTGGTAAAGATGACCCGGTCGCTGTTGTAAGAGCACAGTCAGGACTTCCGGCACTGGGCGAAGTTCTAGAACCTTTCTCACATCCTTACCTAGTTTCAGGATGGATGAGAGGGAGCCACAACGGACCGATAATGCCAGTAGGAGTAAAAGATGCTAAATGTACGCGATTCGATGGTCCACCGCGAGTAGTCAGTCTCGGTTTCCAAGTAAATAACGGTAAGATCGGAAAACCGGCAGACCTGTTCGACGACCCTGCCTTCGATTACGTTAGAGAGAAATCAGCTACAACCGCAGATTACATGAGAAGACACGGACCTTTCGAACCACACAGATTACCGTTAGAGGATATGGAATACACGACCTTACCCAAGGTTATGACGGGTCTAGAAGACAGGTTTGAAGAAGTAGAGTGAATAACAAAGCAAAATCCCTTATTTTTTCTTTCTTTTTTTCTATATTTTTTTCAAATCTCTGATGTAGCCATGATCTCGAAAACTAGATCCATAGGTTTATCGGTTGAATCAATTTCGATATCGCTGACACCGAAGTTTTTTAGCTTTGTTATAGAATCCTCCAGAATTGTATCATCTCGTTCCCAACCCATGTGATCTATCAACTCACCTACATCACAGTCGGTTACAACTGCAGCTTTCTCAGACATATCCTTGAGGCCCATCTTCTCTATAGCGTTCTTTATCTGCCTCTCTCCAGAAGAGCAAAGCAGGATCTCTATCTCTAGATTGTCTGCCCTATTTTCACCGTCTTCGAAT
>JBNJFO010000181.1:0-2955 GCA_051746905.1 Thermoplasmatota archaeon | reverse complement strand
ATCCCAACGCACTTGCAGATGCCCTTGAAAAACTTGAAGTTGCTAACAGGAAGAATCCTTTGAAGAAGCAGAATCCGACGACTGCATCACTCTTCATAGTCAATCCATTTACGAAAAGCGCTTTTGTAAAACTGTTTTCAACACATCCTCCCATCGAAGATAGAGTGGAGAATCTAAGAAAGATGGCTGTCGATTTCAGTTATCTGTGAGAATATATAAGTACCTATTTTTCATTAGGGTTGAACGATGGTCAAATGTTCAGCACCTGGTAAAGTCATTCTATTCGGAGAGCATGCAGTTGTTTATGGAGAGCCCGCCATATCTTTAGCAGTGAACAAAAGGATAAGCTGTGAGATAGAGAAAGGTGGAGATTTTACTACGGTGAACGGATACAAGATCGATAAAGAACATCAAGGTTACATAATTCGGGCAATAGAAAAGATTGGATACGATAGTCCTTTGAAGATCAAAACTAGTAGCGGGATCCCTAGTGGTGCCGGTATGGGCTCTTCCGCGGCGGTAACGGTCGCTTCATTAGGTTCATTGAATGAACTTCGTGGTGAGATCGATCATGAAAAGATAGCCAAGGCGGGCTTTGAAATAGAATACGAAATTCAAGGTAGTGCGAGCCCAATAGATACTTCAACTTCCACTCACGGCAGTGGGATAATGGTATCGAAGCAGAAAAGCGATGATTTTCTATGGGAGATATCTAGAAACGATAAAAAATGGAATATACATCACATGGACATCCCGGATATTCCCATGGTGATAGGGGATACGGGCGTACACGCTCCAACGGGACCACTGGTTGAAAAGGTGGGGCGATTTTACGAAAGGAGTAATTTTGCTAAACAGATCATAAGTGAGATCGGAGAATTGGTCTTAGACGGGATGTCTGCTCTAAGAGATGAGGATCTCGAAAAAGTCGGGGATCTGATGAACAAAAACCATCAATTGTTATCGATATTAGGTGTCAATCATCCCAAATTGGATTCACTAGTCCAGGCGTCACAAAGGCACAGTTACGGTGCAAAATTGACCGGTGCGGGCGGAGGCGGTTCTATGGTAGCTTTAACTGAAGAACCTGAACTTGTAGCAGAATTGATAAGAAAAAGAGGGGGAGAGCCCTATATCCTCAATTCAACTGAGGTCGGGTTAAGGGTTGAGGACTCTTCTTCCTGATGATCTAGAAGGGTTTTATTTTCTTACGGTCGATACCGATTCCAGCAGGTGTGACTGCCACAAAATTGTTACCGATCCCAGCGACGTCACCGTTTATATCTCTTGCAGCCGCCTTCAATTCTCCGTGTACTCTTTTAATAGCTTCTTTATTTCCTGCGATACTTTCAGTATCGACTAGAAGGATGTTACCGTCATACACTTCATTGACTACATCCCTCACATCTTCGAACCTATGTACCTCGGCTATCTTGATTAAAGTATCGGCTTCTATACTCATGTCTTTTTGATCAACCAGTTCACCTAGGTCTATGTATTCTTCCGACCCGAGCTTCTCGCCCTTTCTCTTCTTTTTTGAAGTTTTTTTCTTGATGAAATCACTAATCATGCTTTTGCACTTCCTGTATGGAGATTAATAATAGTGCATAAAAATCTATCGGAAGAAGTTACCCCAATCGAAAGGTTAACTCAACGACAAATTGAAAACTCAGTCATAGGGTAAAAAGTTAATAATACCGGTATATTTATCCCATATCCAAAAGCAGGCGTGATCTAGTCTGGTTAGGATCTTAGCCTTCCAAGCTAATTGCACGGGTTCGAATCCCGTCGCCTGCATTTTTGTTTTGTTAGGGATGAGAACCTTGGTTCGACGAGTTTATTTTGACTAAAATAAACGAGCTTTTAGAATCTTTCACATAATACCGTTGTCCGGATACGTAATCGTTAAGATAAAAGCGTTTTGTGGGTTATTTATTTTTTATTTGAAGAACATCAAGAATAAGGAGATGGATACGTAGATTATAGAAGTGATCACCATACCGGTAAACAGAAAGACAGATATCGAAAATTAGTGCAGTTTGACGTTTGTTCATATATACATAATTTATAATAAAGCTTTTATATGGATATGATACTGAGTATTTACTACTGAATTAACAGAATAGTAAAGGTTGGTGAGAAAATTCAGTGGATAATTATCCTGCTAACAGCTCTCGTAATATTCCTAGCATCAATGGTTCATGGAATCGCAGGCTTCGGCTTCGCACAGGTATCCATGGGATTGCTGCCCCTTTTTAGAAACCCAGCCTTGGCTTCAGTGATATTCACTATTACTGCCGTTGTGAGTAACGCAAGAGTGTTCTGGAGTGTAAAGGAAGATTTCAATTTTAAGAACTGGATCGCTCCTGTGGGAGGATTGATATTCGGTATGCCGCTTGGTATTTATGTTTTTCAGAATCTTAACAAATCACAGTTAAGGCTGTTTATAGGAATAATACTGGTCATCGCGGTGATACTTATAGCACTAATGCGGCAGATGGAATCAGTTAAAGAATGGATAAAGGAAAAAGATATCAAACCAGACTGGAAAACTGGTCTAACAGCTGGTTTCTTTGCAGGTATATTAGGCGGGGCGGTAGCTATCCCGGGTCCTCCCATGATAATGTACGGTGCCTTCATGGTTGCTAACGAATACTGGAAGGGCAGCAAGATGAAAGCTGTTTTCACTGCATTTTTCGGAACACTCATGGCTTACAGACTGGGTGTGCTGACATATACTGGCTCTGTAACATTACCTTTAGCGGGTGAGGCTTTGCTGATACTTCCAGCTCTTTTCATAGGTGCGTGGGTCGGTATCAAAATATTCAATAAAATATCACAGAAAAAATTCGGATGGATAGTATTGGTTGGTTTGACCATAAATGCAGTTATACTTATAATCACATCTCTGTAAAAAAATGTGTTTCAATAAGAGAAGATTTAACTAAACCGATA
>JBNJFO010000180.1:0-2971 GCA_051746905.1 Thermoplasmatota archaeon | reverse complement strand
GATCGTGGTTGGAGAACGCTACTGATTTGTTAGCGGAGGAAGATGTTTCCGTTGAAAAATATTGTCTTTTAGAGGTAAATTGGACAACTGAAAACCAAGATCGAGGAGAACAGACGACGGAAGTCACTTACCCGATGTTCAAAGTGGATTCCAAGTGGTATGTTGGGTTCTTAGCATTTTTCATGAATCCAAAACGGTACTAGGATATATACTATGTACAGGATAAAAACCCATATATAAAGGCTTATTCTTTTTTATACCCAGTGGGCAACCTCGAATTAGAAACATTAATATAGGGTTACATACTTGTGATTTTGTGCTAATATATAGTATAGATTTGATGATTGTGGATGCACTCAAAATAAGGATTTAGATAGCATGAATTATAGCACGGTGGTTTGATAATGGCAGATGAAACTATGGTAGATAAGAAAAATCTTTACGATTCTGATAAGATCAAGGTCTTAGAGGGCCTCAACGCGGTCCGTAAGCGCCCCAGCATGTACATCGGAAGCACCGATGAGAGGGGGCTTCATCATCTTGTTCACGAAGTTGTTGATAACAGTATCGATGAAGCGATGGAAGGGTACTGTGACCAGATCGACGTTAAGATACACGAAGACGGCAGTGTCAGTGTTACTGATAACGGTAGAGGTATACCTGTAAGTGTTCACCCACAATATGGCAAACCCGGTGTCGAGATAGTCATGACCAAGCTCCACGCAGGTGGTAAATTCGATCGTAAGAGTTACAAGGTCTCTGGCGGTCTTCACGGTGTCGGTGTTTCGGTGGTCAACGCCCTCTCGGAATGGCTCTACGTGGAAGTTAGGAGAGAAGGAAAAGTTTACAGGCAGGACTATGAAAGGGGTAGGCCGACCACAGGTATGGAAGAGATAGGCGAAGCTAAAGGTCGGAGCGGGACCATGGTCCGATTCATGCCGGATGACGAGATATTCGAGACCGTTGAATTCGATTACGATACATTACAGAAACGGATGAGAGAACTGGCTTTCCTTAATAAAGGACTCAAGATAACGTTGACAGATGAAAGGTGCGAGGAAACATGTGAATTCCACTACGAAGGGGGTATAATCGAGTTCGTGCAGTATCTGAACGAAGGTAAAGAAGTGCTGCACCAAGAACCGATATACTTCAAGGATAGGATGGACGGAGTCCACGTTGAAGTGTCTATGCAATATCTAACTGATTCTTATTCTCGGAGGAACATCTATCCATTCGCCAACAATATCCACACCGTTGAAGGCGGCACTCATCTCACTGGTTTCAGAGCGGGTCTGACCAACACCATGAAGAAGTACGCAGAGAAGGCGAACATTAAAGACGATATAACTCTACAGGGTGATGATTTCAGAGAAGGGTTGACCGCGATCATAAATGTCAAGCTGCCAGAACCCCAGTTCGAAGGGCAGACGAAGATGAAATTGGGTAACAGCGAGATAAGAGGTATAGTTCAATCGGTCCTAAGCGATAAGCTGATGACTTACTTGGAAGAGCACCCCCGGGTCGGTGAGATTCTCATAGAGAAGGCCATGATGGCGGCTAAGGCGAGAAAGGCTGCCAAGAAAGCGAAGGAGCTAACAAGACGTAAAGGCGTCTTAGGAAGTATAGATCTGCCTGGTAAATTGGCAGACTGCTCGAATCCTAACCCAGAGGTTTCTGAACTGTATCTGGTCGAGGGTGATTCTGCAGGCGGTTCGGCTAAGCAGGGCAGGGATAGGAACTTCCAGGCGATCCTGCCGCTGAGAGGAAAGATAATCAACGTTGAGAAAGCAAGATTGGATAAGATGCTGGAGAACAAAGAGATACGCTCTATGATCTCCGCTCTAGGAACGGGGTTCGATGAGGAATTCAAAGCTGAAGAAAGCAGATACCACAAGATCATAATCATGACCGATGCGGATATAGACGGAGCTCATATCAGGACGCTTCTTTTCACTTTCTTTTACAGGTATATGAGACCGTTGATCGAAAAGGGATATCTGTACATGGCCCAACCCCCGCTTTACAAGATCAAGAGGGGTAGGAAGGAAGAATGGGTCTATACCGAGCAGGAAAGGCGTGAGATACTGGAAGAATGGGGCAACCGAGGGGTGAGTATCCAACGTTACAAAGGTCTCGGTGAGATGAACCCTTCGGAACTGTGGGACACCACCATGGATCCGGATAACAGGATCTTGGCTAGAGTTACCATCGAGGATGCAGAGAAAGCTGACGAACTTTTCGACATACTCATGGGCAAGGAAGTCGGGCCTAGGAAAGAGTTCATCCAGGAGAACGCGGCGGACGCGACTAATATCGATATATGATGAGGTTTTATTATGGCTGAAGCAGAGATTGCAGAAAGAGATATCGCTGACAAAGTAGTAGAAAAGAACATAGAAGATGAGATGGAGGATTCCTATATCAATTACGCCATGAGCGTGATAGTGGGAAGGGCTCTGCCAGATGTTAGAGATGGCCTAAAACCCGTTCACAAGCGTATTTTGTTCTCCATGAAACAGGAAGGGTTGACCTCCGATAAAACTCACAAGAAATCAGCTAGGGTCGTCGGTGACGTGCTTGGTAAATACCACCCTCACGGCGATCAGGCTGTTTACGATACTTTAGTACGGATGGCCCAGGATTTCTCTTTGAGATATCCTTTGGTTGACGGCCAGGGGAACTACGGTTCTGTGGACGGAGATGAAGCTGCGGCCATGCGTTACACGGAAGCAAGATTAGAGAAGATCGCGGAAGAGATGCTGGAGGATATCGATAAAGACACCGTCGAATTCCGGGATAATTACGATGGGTCTTTGGAGGAACCCGTGGTTTTACCTGCAAAATTACCTAATCTGTTACTCAACGGTTCAAGCGGTATCGCAGTGGGCATGTCCACTAATATCCCTCCGCATAATTTGAACGAAATAGCAGACGGCATCATCGCACAGATAGAGAAACCGGAGATCGA
>JBNJFO010000179.1:0-3005 GCA_051746905.1 Thermoplasmatota archaeon | reverse complement strand
TGCTTGCACAGTACACGGCAGCTTCATTGGTTTCCGAGAATAAAGTATTAGCACATCCGGCAAGTGTAGATTCTATACCTACATCGGCTGGACAGGAAGATCATGTGAGCATGGGAACCATCGCTGCCAGGCATGCAAGGGACATACTGACCAATGTTGAGAACGTGGTCGCTATAGAGTTGATGGCCGCGGCACAGGGTCTGGAATATCGTGAACTGGAGCCGGGTAAAGGTGTGAAAGCGGCTTATGAAAAGATAAGGGAATACGTTGAGCCGCTAGATGGTGACAGAACATTATCAGGAGATATCGAACTGTTGAAGGAATTGGTGATCTCCGGAGAGCTGGTCGATGCGGTGGAAGAGAGTATCGGGGTTATGAAGTAGGTATTTCTCCATACTGTATAATTCATGTAAATTTAAATATTAGAAATACAATGTTATGATTGTCTAATATGGCTGATTCAGAACTCATAGAAAGGATAGAGAGGATCGAAGAGGAAGTCGAAATAATGAAAAAATCCTTGAGAAAAAATGTTGTGAAGATGGGAGGAAGGTTAGCGGGAGCTAGGTTCAACGAGAAGGATTTTGAGGAAGCAAAGAGATCCTTATTTGAACATGCATAAGGGTGAGAATTATGTTTATATCTGACACCCACAGTTGGTTATGGTATCTATCAAGTGATTCTAGATTAGGTGAAAATGCTAAAGATGTTTTCAGATCAACAGATGATGGAGATTCAACTGTGATAATCCCTTCCATAGTGGTAGCCGAATCTGTTTATATAACAAAGGACAGAGGGTACACTCTTAAGATGGAAAAAATATTAACAGACCTAGAGACATCTTCAAATTATATTTTAAGATCTATGGACTACCGTATTTTATCCAAGTTGATCAGCGATGACAGAGATCTATCTATCCACGATAAGATAATCGTCATTACAGCAGAGATAGAGAATGCTAAGATTTTATCAAGAGATGAAAAAATTGAGAACCAAGCGAATGTAGAAGTTATCTGGTAAGAGTGATTGTTCTAAATTTGATTTGTTAGTGTATATTTAATGAGATATGATATGACTTACCCTTGTTTCGTCAAAGCTTCTCTAAAAGGACTACTATAATATGTAAACCACTTCTTGGTCCGAATCTATCACCATATAATTTTGTAACACATCATTTATTTTAAACAATTTTTTTCATTACTAGATATATTGCTATCATCATTTGATTGCTCCTATTCACCCATAAGTAAATAAAAAACAATCTCAATTATTAAAACTATAAAAAAAACGCTAATAAAATGAAGGGTGGAAGGGAGTGGATTGGCTATATGTAAAATCATGGTTACTAATAAACTAACAATCAGCATCGCTAATATATGACTTTCAAATATTTTTTCAATAATTTTCATCTCTTCCACCACCTTTTCGTTCGAATCTATCACCTCAGTGCGTAAGGGTATATTATTTATGTGTTATAATTTTTTTGTATATCATTAAACTAGATTAATTTCGATTTTAAAAACATCAACACAAGCAACTCACCCTCCTATCCCATGATAAAAACTTATATTAGATTAGCTGTTTTTGGAGGCGAACATGACCGATGAACTCAGCCACTTGGAGAAAAAAACGCTGCTCGCACTCGGAGAATTAGAAGGCGAAGCCTCGCCTGAAGAGATCGTTGAAGAGGGCGGTTTCGAGAAAGAAGTCGAAGTGATGAACGCCGTTTCATGGCTGAGCTCTAAAGATCTGGTGGAAGTGGACGAGGAAGTGACCCATTATTATTCACTAGCTAAGAAAAGCCTCGCCAAAAAAGACCTGCCTGAAAGGACCATATTGAAATATCTGGATAAAATGGGCGGTTCCGCACCGATATCTCAGGTCCAGGAAGAGAGTGGTGTCGGTAAGAAGAAGACCGGTATCGCTCTTGGACATCTGAAGGACAAAGGCTGGGCAAAGATCGTCAAGGAAGCCGGAGAGAGCTATCTTGAGATGACCAAGAAGGGAAAGAAAGCTCTCAGAGAGAAGTCGAGAGACGAAAAACTTATCCAGAGGTTAGGGAAAGAGGGAAAACTATCCGATAAAGAAGTGGATAAATACACCGTCAAGAAACTGATGTCTAGAAAGGAGATACTCGAAGAGGAAAGAGAGACAAGTCGAACGGTGATACTAACGGAACAGGGAAGGGAGATAGTCGATAAAGGTATAGAGCTCAAGCCAGAGATCGCTCAACTCACCCCAGAAGTCATAAGAACTGGAGCTTGGAAAGAAGCCAGGATCAGACCATATGACGTCAAAGCCTTCGCACCCACCAAATACGGCGGTAAATTACATCCGCTGACCAGGGAGATCAAGAAGGTTCGGGAAGTGTTCTTGGAGATGGGATTCACCGAGATCAAATATGATTTTATCCAGCCGGCGTTCTGGAACTTCGACGCTTTGTTCTCACCGCAGGATCATCCGGCTAGGGACCTGCAGGACACGTTCTACATGGAAAGGCCAGATTCTATTCCTGTAGATGGTGAGGTTGTAGATAAAGTAAAAGAGATGCACGAAAAAGGTGGAGATACGAGGTCAACTGGATGGGGGTACGATTGGAGCAAAGAAGTGGCTGAAAAAGCAGTGTTGAGAACTCATACCACCGTGACAACTATACGACATCTTGCAGAGAACCCAGAGGGTTCGGTAAAGGTCTTTGCAGTCGATCGGAACTTCAGGAGCGAAGCCACGGATGCAACACATCTATCCGAGTTCACCCAGATCGAAGGCATCGTCATGGAGGAAGGAGCCAACCTCAACATGCTGGTCGGACTTATGAAGAATTTCTACAAGAAGATGGGTTTCGAAGATATCAAAGTCAGACCTGGATACTTCCCGTTCACCGAACCGAGCTTGGAAGTCTTCGCCAAGTACAAGGACGATTACCTCGAGATGGGGGGAGCAGGTATCTTCAGAGAAGAAGTAACCAAACCGCACGGCATCGAACATCCCGTTTTAGCTTGGGG
>JBNJFO010000178.1:0-3017 GCA_051746905.1 Thermoplasmatota archaeon | reverse complement strand
TCCTACGGTCTAATGAAAGCCAAAGGCTTTCAGGTTAGACGTCAAAGACACAAAAAATCACCAAAAAGTTATGTCTTTGACTATATACTGCTAATAAGAGCTTTGAAGAATTCATATCCGATTCGATGGCAGTAAACGCAGTCATAAGAAATTTGGAAGTGATCTGCGAAACTTCCACAAACATCTCGATGGAAATAAGAGATGATTCTAATCCTTAGATATCTCTCGGATGTTACACTCTACAAAGGTCTTCACTCTAGCTTTGTAAGTGTTGCTGACGAATTCTACAGGGACTTCATAGCCGGCTTTTGTTTTCAGCAACTTGTCCTCGTCCCGTATGTACCCCTGTTCGATCAGTTCGTTGAACTCTTTCCTGTTCTCGATCATGCTTTTGAAGGTACCCAGTTCCCATATTCTTTTTCCGATGAGCTCTTCTTTCGAATAACCTAGGAGGTCTTGAAAGTGGGGATTCGTTTCCTTTATCTTCCCTGTTTCAGCATCGAGCAGAAGTATACCGTATTCAGCGTTCTCAAACAGTCTTCGGTACCTCTCCTCAGTTTCTTTCCGGCGTTGCTTCGTTCGAAAGTGATTGGCTTCCTGCTCTATCGCCTGGGCAAGAACTTCGTATTGTGTTTTTACATCACCGCCCTTCTGGAGGTATCTATCAGCCCCCAGGTTCAAAGCCTTCATCGCAACCTCTTCCCGTCCCTTCCCCGTGAATATTATGAATGGTATCTTATTATGCTTGTCTTCCCGAATGATCTTCAAGAACTCCAATCCATCCATCCCCGGCATCTGGTAATCGGATATGATCACATCCGGGTCATCTTCAGCCAGTACGTCCAGAGCTTTTTGTGGGGAGTGTATACCCATGATTTCTAACTCTTGGTCTACCTTTTCCAAAAATATTTTAGCCTGGTCCAGCAACGATCTTTCATCGTCTACCAGGAGTGCTTTTATTGTCATTATTCACCCTTCACACCGATATCATTCTTTTAACGGTATTATAACTATGCCTACTTGTGATATAAAAGATTTTGCGATATAGATGAGTTGTTAGGATAAAAGGGGTCTAGCGAGAAAAAATACCACGAGCACGGCCTCTTAAAATAAGCAGCAAATCACATAAAAAGTCATAAATACCGAGGGTACGATTATCACTTGAGGGTAGATCATGGGTAAAGATCCAAAAGATAATGAAACCGCAGGGTTGATGGGCATAATAGGTGGTGTACTTATGCTTCTGGCCGGGGTGACAGGTGCAGCAACTTGGGGAAAGCTAGGAGATATAGCTATAGAAGTTACAGGGCTAGGATCTTTGGCGATAGTTTTCCAGGTACTGGTGTTGATAGGTTCGTTGGGTGGTTTAGTTGTTATCCTCGGCGGATTGATGTTATACGGTAAGATCAAGAAAGGCGATCAGAAAACGCGAGTTATCACGGCTATAATTTTGATAACTATCGGAGCTGGATTTGGAATCATAGGTCTGATAATATTTCTTGTAGTGACATTTATGGGCGAGGATCCAGCGATAAATTTCCTGGCAGGGATCGGTCTCGGTTTCATAGGTCTCGTGATGTCGATCGTGGCAAGACAGAAGGCCGCAATAGAGTAATTCGATAGAAATCCGTTGGTCAGCTTTACGATCCGCAGCGATATATTCATACCCCTCAGTATAAAGGATAGACCAGATACTGTTTGTGAGTACATCACGCCACCTGGTAAAGCGATGCTTTTGTGAGTTTTTGATCGACATGAAGATCGAGGAACTGAAGAAAAAATATGAAGGTGAATGGTTGGCCATCGAGGTTACAAAGGAAGAAGATGGTGAACCTAAAGGGGGAAAATTATTACTTCATAAAAAAGACAGAAAACGAAAATCTTTATTAGATATGAATTAAATATGAATAAATATGCCAGAAACTAAAGTGAGGATAGTTGGGGAAAGAGGCCAAGTCACCATACCGAAAAGTATCAGAGAAAAAGAACATCTTCACAGCGGTGATAAAGTGATCGTCAGCGAGAGGAACGGTGACATAATAATCAAGAAAGCCGATATATCAGAAGTTTTGAAAGAAGGCTACCAGAACCTAGCCAAGCAGAGCGAAGATATAAGCGAAGAGATGCTGACAGCATCCAAAGAAGCACTCGAAAGACAGTGATATCGTGGAAGTGAAAAGAGGATATATCGTCCTTGTCGACCTCGATCCTACAAAAGGGTCCGAACAGGGTAAAACAAGACCTGCATTAGTAATCCAAAATGACATCGGAAATAAGTACTCGCCGACGACCATCGTCGCTCCCTTAACCAGCAGTTATCAAAAGATTTATCCGATGAATGTAGAGGTCAAATCAGATGATACCAACCTCCAAAAAGATTCTGTAATACTCCTTAACCAGATAGTTACCGTAGATATCGAGGCGAGGATAATCAAAAAATTGGGTACTCTTTCAAAAAGCAAGATGAAAGAGGTGGACAAAGCCATCGAAGTCAGTTTGGGATTGAGATGAAAATATTTTAAAAAGTTGATCACCTAGACCCACCTATCAAAGATACCTTGTTATACTAGTAAGACCCTTTTTATAATCGACATGAAAGAAGAGCTTATCGCACCCTGTGGGATGAACTGTAACCTGTGCGTGACCTTTCTCGGATACACTATGTCCAGTGAGGAAAGTAAAAGGAGATGTCCCGGGTGCAGACCTAGAGATAAAATGTGTACATTCCTAAAAAAACACTGCGATAAGTTATCTGATAAGACCATCGAGTTCTGTTTTGGATGTGAAGACTTTCCATGCAAAAACCTAGAAAAACTAGATAAAAGGTACAGAGAGAAGTACGATATGAGCATGATCGATAACCTCATGACCATAAAAGAGAAAGGGATGGATCACTTCTTAAAACAACAGGAAGAAAGATACAGGTGTCCAGAATGTGGTGGAACCATCTGTGTACATACAGGTGTTTGCTATAGCTGTAGAACAGCTTCCATAATATAACCATGTCCATATTTCAC
>JBNJFO010000177.1:0-3020 GCA_051746905.1 Thermoplasmatota archaeon | reverse complement strand
GAGTTTAAAAAATTTTGTAAAGCATCTAGGTCAAAGCGATTCACTCTTTTTCTTCTTTCATCCACACGGTCCTCTGTGGGAACGGTATCGTTACTTTAGCCTCTTTGAACCGGGTATCTATCCTTTCACGTATATCGCTGGCGACCTTCCACTGATCCATGTAATGTTTGACCCAGAATCTCAGGTTGAATTTCAAACTGGAATCTCCGAATTCGCTGAACCTGACTATCGACTCCCTCTCCCCTTCTTCGACCACATCAGGATGATCTTTCAGGGTGTCTATCAAGATATCTTTTACCTCATCTAGATCCGACCCGTAGGCAACCCCTACTTCGACGTTGGTCCTTATCGCCGTATCCGGCTCAACGAGATTTATGATCTTTTGGTTAGCCAAGTGATTGTTCGGTAATACGATCAACTCGTGGTCGAACATACTGTATAACTTCGTGCTCCTCATACCTATTTTCTCCACCCGGCAGTACTCACCGCTCTCTATCAGTATCACGTCACCGATCCTGAAGGGCCTGTCTAAGAGAAGGTGTAATCCGCTGAAGAAGTTCGATAATGTATCCTGTGCCGCGAAGGCGATGACGAGGCCTATGATGCCGGCACCTGCCAAGAGCCCAGTGATCTGTATCCCCATCACCTTGAAAACAATCATCAAACCGACCAGAACGATCACGATCCCGCCGATCTTTTCCAGAACGGGTTCAAGGACCTGGCTGAATGTGGTCCCCTCGCCTCCCCTTTGAGCAGCGACCTCTTTAAGTGTACCTAAGAATATATTATAGGTCACATAGATACCGATAACGACGACCAGTATCCAATAGAATTGATAGATAGTGGCTCTGAGACGGATCTGTACATTCATCCTCAGGAAAGAATCTATCAGTCCGTAGAGTATTATCAATAGAAGTGTGGGGCGCCTGATCATCCCGACGAGGTTATCGTCGAACTCGGTCTTCGTTTTCTTGGTAAAACTGTGTATGATAGGCGAAATGATAGAGTAAAATATCAAAGCGATAATAGACCATATGGCGATGTTCAATAGGAACGCTCCATAAGGTTTGTTGAGCGGTTCTGGGAGCGGATTCTGGAACCCTCCAAGGATGGTGTTCTCGTTACTCGCCGGAGTTATATCTTTTACATCCACTTCGACACTCTTTTCTATATCGAAGGAAGAAGTGCCGTTGAGCTCTCTGAAGGTGAAAGTGACCGTCGCATCACGGCTCCTTTTTTCTGGATACTTCGGGACATGGAAGGAAAGGGTAACGATCTTGTATGGATCTTCTTCGTCCAAAACGAAGTAAGATGGAGATACCTTCTGATCCCATTTTTTGAACCCTTCAACGTCAACTGTCACCACATAGTTCTTAGAAGAATTCGTATACACCGTCCAGTTGAATCTACCGGTGTCCCCCATCTTGATATCTTTTTGATATTCATCGTCCATCCCGACTATCGGGTCACCGTTATCCGCACATACGACCGGCACAGCGAGTGAAATAAAGATAAGGAAAAGGATAGTCATCGCTGGGAAAGTCTTTCTGCACTCCATCGGCCCTATAATTATAGAGTCATAAATAAATTTTTACCCTAAACCCACGCCCACGTATTCGATCTCTTCTCCCAGCTCCTCGGGGTCCAATATCCGCCTTCCATCGACCACCAATTTCCTTTTCATGCCTGTGAGATCCTCGCTTTCCAATTCCTTGAACTCGTCCCAATCGTTCTGGATCATGCATCCGTCAGCACCGTCGAGTGCCTCCTTCACACTGTTCGCCATCTTCATCTCTGGAAACTCTTCAGCGAACTCGTCCATGGCCATGGGATCGTAACCTACAACTACAGCGCCCTTTCTGACCATCTCCCTAGCCATGGGCAGGGCCCTGGTCTCCCTAGTATCATCTGTGCCGGCTTTGAATGATAAACCAAGAAGTGCGACCTTCTTACCTTCAAGACCGCCCAACTTCATCTCCAACATCTCTACAACGTGCAGAGGTTGACTTTCATTCACTTCAAGAACGCTCTGGAGTATCTTAGGCTCGATATCGTTGTACCTTGCAAGCTCAACAAGGGCTTTCACGTCTTTGGGAAAACAGCTGCCTCCGAAACCGGCTCCGGCATTCAAAAAATCTCTTTTTATCCGGTGGTCCATGCCCACACCGTCCATGACCTCGTAAACATCCACGCCCACCTTTTCACATAACCGGGATATCTCGTTTGCGAATGATATCTTCGTGGCTAAAAGTGAATTAGAAACGTACTTGATCATCTCCGCCGTTCTGATATTTGTGGTCAATTTTGGATGTTGAAAGCCTTCGTATGCCTCTACGATCTTATCCGTGCTCCTTTTATCGTATCCTCCGATGACTATCCTGTCAGGGTGGAGAAAATCATCCAAAGCAACGCCTTCCCTCAGGAACTCGGGGTTCATACCCAGACCGAAATCTTCACCCACTTTTCTACCGCTCTTTTCCAATATCGGTAAGACCTTTTCTTCCGTGGTACCTGGCACCACGGTGCTCTTCACGCAAACAACATGATAACCATCTTTATCGGCCATCGCTTCAGCGATATCTTCAGATGCTGATCTTACGGCTGAAAGGTCCATGTCACCGTCACTCTTGGAAGGTGTTCCCACACAGATGAATGTTATACCCGTGTTTTTCACAGCTTCTTCAGTATCAGTAGTCGCTTTCAGTCTACCCTCAGAGACCATCTCTTTCAACAGCACATCCAGTCCCTTTTCATAGATGGGTGGTTCGCCCCTGTTGATCATCTCGACTTTCTCTTCGTCGATATCCACACAAGTCACTTGGTGACCCATCTCCGCGAAACCGACTCCCGAGACCAGACCTACGTATCCAGTACCGATGATACTTATGTTCATATTTCCTCGATTGAACTAATGTTTCATAATATTTTCCTTCGAAACCGTGTATATATCAAAAAGGTAGTATGATAGTCGGTATAGGGACGTCTGTTATTTGGCCAAAGTCGAAAAACCCGAAGATGAC
>JBNJFO010000176.1:0-3023 GCA_051746905.1 Thermoplasmatota archaeon | reverse complement strand
TCCATGTTCCAAAGCGGTGAAAAAACTTCAATCTCTAACGTGTCCGCCATCTTTTCGATCCTTTCTCTTTGGTAATTGGAAGCTACCGCTCCGGTGATAACTCCTTCAACAGGTATGCTTCTCAACGCAGATTCAAGATCTTTCAGTTCTTCTTCTTTAACACCTTCAGTTTTCACTTCGATGAGTTCGGTACCGATGGATCCAGCTATCTTGGGAAGGAGATCTAGGTTCGGTTTGTGGAACATGTAGGAGTCATCACGCTCAGGTTTTACTGTTATCAGCCACCCTATATCTAACCCTGTCTGGATACCTTTCCATAGCGCGAGGTTCGAATCTTTACCACCTGAAAACAAAGCAACGTAACTCATAATTCATATAAGGGGGTAAAATCTTTAAATATGTTATCTACGTAAAGCCAAATATGGAAGTCATTTTTCACCCTGACTACTTAGAACACCGCCAACACGGGACCCATCCCGAAAGGCCGGATAGACTAAAAGCTGTTCTGCACAGGCTGGAGAAAGAGAACCTTCATGAAGAGATCGAGGTTCCTGAGCCAGCAGGTATCGAAGATGTTGCTTTAGTACATGATGAAAAATACATGGATAATGTGAAAGACCTTGCTCCCGGATATATAGATGGCGGAGATACTTACCTTAGCGAAAAAACATACGATATTGCGATGCTCTCCGCAGGGGGTGCATTGATGTCTTTGGAGAAAGCTGAAAAGGGGATAAAAAACATGGCCCTACTGAGACCTCCAGGTCATCATTCTGGAAGAGATTACGGCGGTGGATTCTGTTATTTCAACAACATCGCCATCGCAGCGAAAAGATCCAAGCATGATAAAGTTGCGATACTAGATTTCGATGCCCATCACGGTAACGGTACCAGCGATATATTCTACAAGGATGGATCGGTGCTATACATCTCGACACACCACCATGGTATATACCCCGGCACCGGGGAAAGTTTCGCCATAGGTGAAGACGAAGGTCAGGGATTCAATGTGAACATACCTTTTGGAACCGGTTCAGGCGATACTTCTGTGGAATTGGCCTGGGATAATCTTATAGAACCAATACTACGGCAGTACTCTCCAGGTATCATATTAGTTTCCTTAGGAACGGACGGCCATTATTCCGATGTCATGACCGGTTTATCGTATTCCAGCCAGTGTTATGTAGAAACAGCGAAGAAAACTATGGAACTTGCAGACGAGATCTGTGACGGCAGGGTCTCTTTCATGCTGGAAGGTGGTTATCACTTGGATTCTTTATCCGAGATCGTGGCAGGGATAGTAGGCTACGACGTCGGAAAGGATGTCGAGTTACAATACACGAAAGTCAGCGATGACCGTCAGAAAGGTAAAAAAGCTGTTGAAGATACTTTCGAATCACTTTACAAGTATTGGGATTTGGGAGAAAAAATAGAATAAAGATGAAGAGGGTTTTTATTCCTCTCTATATTTTGGATGTTTCCTGTATTTATCCAGTTTCTTTTCCTTATCTTCGAAGATCTT
This sequence comes from Thermoplasmatota archaeon, assembly GCA_051746905.1. Taxonomy (GTDB): domain Archaea; phylum Thermoplasmatota; class Thermoplasmata; order Halarchaeoplasmatales; family Halarchaeoplasmataceae; genus CAZFVW01. Next base: position 1,501 of record JBNJFO010000176.1, on the reverse strand, counting down.
TCTGCGCATATTTTCAAGCCCTTCGTCCAAAGCTTTCATGATATTCCAGTCGTATTCTTTTGTATAGTACATGCCGTGGTCCGTCTGTAATCTCAATCTGATGCTGTACTTCGTTTCTTGCCCTTCTTTTTTGTGTGAGACTACGTGTACGTTCAAAACTAGAGGTGTAAGCACTTGGTTCATCTTCTTGAGGTATTTTTGGATGACCTTATACATCTGGTCATACATGGCGGAAGTTTCTTCGAGACCTGTGATCTGGACGTAAACCTGTTCGGATTCACGGAAACTCGCGATCATCTCGATCAGGTCGTATGCTGTCAGTATGCCTTTTATCTTATCTTCGTCCAATGCTACGAGAGTAGATATTTTTGATTCCCTCATCTTTTCTGTGGCGTTATGAACACTTTCATTTGGATCGGTGGTTACAGGTGTGGTCACCATGATGCTTTTTACTTCAACACCCTCGAAAGGATGATACTTTTCCCCAGACATCTCGCCTTTTTCTTCCCTCATAACAGGTCTTGAGATCTCGTTCAGTATATCCTTGATCCCTATCATACCGCTCAGTCTTTTATGTTTATTTACTACCGGTATGACCTTCTCATCCATCTTATCCATCATAGCTTTGGCTTTACCTACGTGCTCATCTTCTCCGATGGTAGAAGGTGAAGGGGTCATGTAATCACTGACCACTGATTTCTTCAACTCAGCGATATCAGGTATTACTTCAACGATATCTGTCCTAGAAATGAATCCTACGTAATTCGAGTCGCCCGAGGTAACTGGTATGCCACGATATCCTGAAGAAAGTAGCATCTCGCACACATCGACTATATTATCGTTTTCATCTACCTTAGGGGGCGTACTCATGATGTGTTTTAATTTTGTAGAATATGGCAGATGTCTCTTTTTTACGAACGTGTCCTCTCCAACGATACCGACTACATCTCCCTCCTCCACTATCAAGATCTCAGCTACATCGTGTTTACTGATCATCCCGATAACATCTGAAACGGTGTCTTCCGGGCTTGCAGTGAGATAATCTTTCGTCATCAAGTCTTTTGCCAAGACATCTTCTATATGTTTCATCGTATCTCCTTCTGGATTAACTTCTCAATATAAACTAAAGCAGGGGGGTTATAAAAGAATTTTCTTTTACGATCTCTTCTGACGCTCAAGATCTAAAAAGATCGAAGATCATGAAAATACATATAAACAATAGTCTATATACATCGCCCGGTGTAAATATGAAAAAGAGGAGCGAAATGATAGATCTTAAGAGATGTTTTACCGTCTGGATTTTGGTGATGTTATTATTGGTTGGGATCTCAGGCATCCAAACAGCGGTAGGGGCAGACCTGGAGATAACTAGTGAACCAGACTATTCCGTCGGAGATTATTTTGAATACGAACTAGACGAAGATGAATTCATCGACGCATTCGGAGATATGATAGGCCTAGGAGAGGAAATAGAAAGTATAGACAATGTTGAAGTCGATAC
>JBNJFO010000175.1:0-3097 GCA_051746905.1 Thermoplasmatota archaeon | reverse complement strand
GATAGGAATAGGATGAAGTTATCTACGAAGATAGTTATCCCACTGGAACCTATCAACAGAGGGATAGTTATGAACTTGATCAAGTCCCACTTGTTCTTGATGTTCTTACTGCTTCTCGATAATCCAAGCATCAATAGAAGATATATCGTGCTTATAAATGACCATAAGAGATCCAATCTTACCAGCGACATAGCTAAAGCAACACAACCGATAAGGAAAGCGATAGGCAGATACAGTTTGTTATCTAGATCATCGATCATCTTTTAAAACAATGTTATATTCCTTCTGATATTAAAAAGTATCATTTTTCTTTCGTCAAGAACATCTCTTAATGATAAAGAAAGTTATTTTACAAATCATCTACACACAACATTGTTTCTTATTTGGATTTGAATACTTTTCTATTCAGACTTGTTAAAATACCACTTGTAAAGCAGGGCCATATCTTTTGGAAATATTGCTACACGATCATCACTTGAAACTTGTTTTTCTATAGACGAATACTCTCTATTTACAAAGATATGGCTGACTTCAGAGCTATCGATCTTGAGATATTCTAGAAGTTCCCTAACCGTTTCGATACCTTCAGGAGTAATATCCAATAAACCGATAGACTCACTCTGCTCATCGAACTTTTCACCATACTCCCTAAGATCACCATACAATCTGACTTCCATCATCAACCACCAGCCACCAATGGAAATACAGCAATCGAATCACCTTCTTTGACTTCTGTACTCAACCCATCCAGATACTCGATGTTCCTGCCGTCTTTCAATATTATAATATTGTCGTTGAGTGTGAACTCATCTTCAAAAAGACGATCATGAAGTTTTTTGTTATTAGATAAAAGTTCTTTTAACACTTCACCAACATCTTTTAGATTTCCATTTTTCACTTTGACTTCATCCTTTCCGATATCTTCTCTTAAAGATGCGAAGAATTTGACCCTTATCGACATAGATATCACGATAAAATAAAGAAAAAATGGGTTTTCATAGGGATTCGAATACATCATCTAGTTCTTCGTCAGAGACATCGAATACTTCATCATGTGGAGATAATTCCTCTTCCTCCATGAAATCTGGGATCCTGTCATGTTCCTTGTTTATTCCAGCTCTCTTGTTGAATTCTCTCTCAGTTTCAAGCACATCTTTACCCATTTCCATGATATCATCCATGGTGTAATCAGGATCTATGACACCACTGATGGTCTCCACCATACCTTCCAGACCTTCTTCGATATCCAGCACTGCAAAGGCGATGAACAGACAGTACCCCGCACTATCTATAACTGCTGTGCTCTGCTGTAGGTTTCTTGACAGTTCGGCCTTCTTTGTATCTAGAGGATCGGCATCTCCACCTACACCCATTATCTCGGTGGCTATAGCGTAACCAGCTGTATGATCGGCACCCATAGGTGTAGTGGCGTAAGTGACACCTATACCTTTTATGGCTCTGGGATCGTAAGCTGGCATCGCCTGTCCTTTCACTGTAGGTATCCTATCGACACCGTAAGCTTCACCGACGAATTCAGTTCCATTGACTAGTAATTTACCTTTCGCAGTCTTATCATAGATTTCATCCATGAGTTCTAGGGCTTTTTCACCATCACCGAAATCTAATTCTCCACCTTCCATTGCAACGGCTATAGTATTGCCCATCTCGATGGTATCCAGACCTAAGTCATTGCATGCTCTGTTCAGCTCACCTATTGTATCAAGGTCGTATATGCCGCAGTTAGGTCCGAGAGCCCAGACGGATTCGTATTCTAGAACACCTACGGGATCTTCTCCGTTCTCTTTTGTCCATACTTCTGAACATTGTATTATACAGCTCGGGCTGCATTTGTGAGGACGTTCTCCCCCACGTTCTTCGATCATTTCTGCTTTTCTTTCACCGGATACTTTGGAAGATCTTTCATCACTTCCCTCTGAAAAATTACGCTGTGGGAGTCCGCCAGATTCATTTATTATATTGATCAGTACATCGGTTCCGTAGGAATTCAGCGCACCGCCAGGTTTGGTAACGTCATGCTCTCTCAATGCGTCTCTCAGCTTTTTGTTTCCTTCTTTGAACTTCTCTTTATCAGCTATTTCGATCTTGTTATTCTCGGATGGTTCAACTATGATAAATTTAAGCCCTTTAGAAGCCATGACTGCACCTAGACCTCCTCTACCAGCGTATCTACTCGGTAAACCATCTATATCTGAGAAAGATACTCCAGCGTTGGAACCGTTCATCTCCGCTGCTATACCGACCCCACAGATATCCGTATCATCACCGAATTCATCATAGAGCTCGTCGAAAGCATCATAGAGACCTTCACCTGTCCACTCATCAGCTTTCACAAGCTCAGTATCCTCACCCACTTTGAGGGCGTGATAACTGTCTTCAGCTTTACCTTCTATTATGATAGCTTTTATACCGTTCCTTGCAAGCTTTGCTGCAAAAGGAGTACCCACGTTTGCTTCTTTGATACCCTCTGTCAAAGGCGACTTGCCTCCTACTGAAAGTCTGCCGGAATTAACAGCTCCAGTTCCTGTGACTATTCCTGGTGCCAAAACAACTTTATTTTTCTTCCCCAACGGATGACTTTTAGGAGGGACTTCATCAGCGATGATCGTCGATGTAAGAGCTCTACCCCCTAACTTTTCATATTCCTGGGGAACTTCTTCTCTTTTGACCTCTAGATTATCGAGGTCAACCCTTAGTAATTCTTTTGAGATCTTATCACCAATTTAATATATTATTTTAAACCTATATAGTTTCGGGATAGTAATTGGATTATAGATTTTTAGTCGTTTTTTGAATATATATAATTCTCCACCTTTAAATTTATATTTAATAATATAATCTTACCGCAAAAAAAAACAAAATATCAGTTTAAATTTTTTTTCATATCCATATACTCTTCTTTGGATATCTCACCACGGGCATATCTTTCATCTAGTATCTTTCTAGCACTCTTGTTTTCATATCTGCCTGTACTTGATTCTCGGATGACCAGGTAAAGTACCAGGAACAGTAGACCTACCATAGGAAGTATTACCAGTATAAACCACAGTAAACCATTCATCCCTCTCTTTTCAGCATC
>JBNJFO010000174.1:0-3121 GCA_051746905.1 Thermoplasmatota archaeon | reverse complement strand
CTTTTCGACACCAAGGATGAGATACCCATGCTTCTGTTAGATCTGGTGATACCGTTGATGTTCCTTAGATTGTACTCTGAAGAGGGTGATAATTATGTAATCGATGGGAACGCGTTCTACTTCGACCAGAAACGCATCTATTACCTGTTCAAAAAAGAACCATACCAGAAGATCGATCTGATAAACATCGAGAAGATCGAAAAATATCATAATTACAGCTTAGGAGTAGTTTTGCTCAAAGTTTACACTCACGATAGTATCTATTACATCTCGGACGGAAACATTACCGGGGCACTGGTACACCAACTGACAGAAGAAAGAGATCGAGAAAAGCTGTTCGAGGATATCGAGATAAAGGATTCCACTCTTCTGGCCGGGTTTTATCGATTCAAAGGTGGGAGAACGGAAGAGATAAGAGGATATAGATATTGAGCAATAAATCCTATTAAAGAGTTCAAACATATATCTACGATGCGTAGGGGATATTACTTACTCGTTTTATCCGCCGTTATATTCATCTTTCTCAGCACTCCAGCTCTCAATCTGGCTCAGAGTAGCAGCGATACGACCCATCTTTTGTCCATAGATCAGTTAGAAACCGACGATTACTACCTGGGCATAAGCTACTTGCAGATACGTTCTAAAGCCGATGATTCCCTGGTATACGAAGGGTATGTGATGAACCTGACTCTCATACTCTCGAAAACAGAGCATTTAGAGAGCAGGGAAGTCGGACGTTACATACCTATAGAAACCGATGGGCTCAGCTTCGCAAGACTAGAAAAAGTGAGTGAGGATATGGGAAGACTCAGCTTTTCCGACATTCGCCGAAGAGAAGATTTCGACAGTATTTTGATACCGTTGGACCCCGAATTCGATATCTGTAAAGTCGTTTTTGATGGTGTTGGAACTCACCCGGCTGAATGGGATCTGGAAGAGGGAGAATACGTCTTCACCGCGGAGGGTTACACCAACGAGAGAGAAGATGATTTTGAAGACCTAGATAAAGAGTACCCCGATTTCCTTTTCGAGAGAACGATATCGCTCGATTCTGATAAGGAAATATCACTGGATTTCGAACCAGAATACGGATTTACAATTTACGAAAAGTCGATCTTATGGCTCGGCGATAACACCAACTGGTTCTTCGGTTCCGTAGTATCTCTTCACCTCGTACTCACATTCTACATACTCTACGTTACGGTAGATCTAGACTATTTAGAAGAGGATAAGTTGAAAGAGAAGTGGGAATTCATAAGATACAATCTGGTCTTAGCTTCACCGGCTTTGGTATTGTTCGTCCTGATGTTTTTCACCTACACGTATAGAGAGGTGTGGACATACGGGATGATCCCTCCGATCTATTACTATTACCGATTGATGTTTTTCATATCCATGCCGATAGTTTTCTTCCTCAAAAAATTTGATCTATCCAGCCTAAGAAAAAAAAAGCTTCTGACCAATATGCTGATAATATACGGGACCGGGATGTTATTCCTTTTGTTGTATCACTTTTACTGGTGGTCGAGATTCAATGGACCCGCCTGTTATGCCGCGATGACGGAACCGTGGAAACCCAAGATATCCAAATCGATCTTACTAGTACCTTTTCTTCGGAATAAGGTAAACAAGAAGAAGCTAAAGGAAGAACTCAAAGAAGAAGGTATCTATAAGGAGGAGTGGGATGAGATATAGGCTGGATTATCTCATATATGAATTGACGGAGAGGTGCAACCAGAACTGCGTTTACTGTTACAACTACTGGCTTCCTGATCCGGTCAAGAGGGAAAGAAAGGAAGATGTCGATGTTCAAAAGTGGGTCGAGATAACTGACGAGATACTGAAAGACGTGAACGTGAACAAGATAGTTCTATCGGGCGGAGAACCCCTCCTTTATGACAACATCATCAAGCTGTGTCAGAAGCTCAAAGACAGGAGCATAAAAATCACACTGATAACTAACGGTTCTCTTCTGACGGAGGAGAAGGTAAAAGGACTGTTGAACAGCGGCGTGGACCTTTTCGAACTTACCCTGCTTTCTTATGAATCCGCGGTGCACAACCGTTTGACCGGCAGCGAGAACTTCGAATCTACCATCAGAGCGATGAAGTTGATAAAGAGATACAAGGGAGAACTCTGCACGACTATCATAGGCACCTCCGAGAATATCGAGCAGATCAAGAAAACCGCTGAACTCGCCATAGCTTTAGATTCTGACCAGGTGATGTTCAACAGGGTGAATCTCGGTGGTAGAGGTCTTGAGGAAACGGACTTGTTCCCGACTAAGAAGGAGATAAGAAAGGTGTTATCCGACCTGGATGACCTCTCAAAAAAATATGGGACCTTTATCCACTGCGGCGTTCCGATACCGTACTGCGTTGCCGATCCAAAAGATTACAGGCATCTATCATTTGGAAGATGTCCATCGGGATTGGACTTATCATATATCACGGTAGAATCAGGCGGCGAACTGAGAACATGCAATCACTCGCCTCTCAAGTTGATAAATATCCTCGAAGACGATTTTGAAGATATATTTGAAACTGATGTTTGGAAAGATTTCACTTCGACCTATCCCGAGAGATGTGAAGGTTGTAAATATCTGAAAAAGTGCCACGCTTCCTGCAGGGCCGCCGGTTACGTTTCTTCCGGTATATGGGGTGAGCCAGATCCCTTCATCGTATAAAAAATAAACATGGATAAACCTTTAAATAAAAACCTGTTTTATTACTCAACCATGAATGTATGTTTTATGGCTGTTGGCATCACGCTCGTCGCCATAATAGCGATGGTGGTTATCTTCGTATTCATCTGGAAGGCTGTTCGGAAAAATGAGGACAAGCGCTCCAACGTCGTGAGCCAGTTCGCCGCCCAAACCGGTTACCAGTTCTTCGCGGACAACAATAACATACTCAACCTCCAGAGGCTCGAAAAGTTCTCAGTTTTCAGATTGGGGAACATGAGAAAAGCCAAGAACATAATGAGGGTCAGGAGGAATTCTGGTGACTGGACGATCTTCGATTATCATATTAGAACGGGCCACAGCGGCAGATACACGTCAGCACACTATTACAACTTAGCCGTATTCCTTGTCAGGCACGACAAGAACATCCCGAACTTC
>JBNJFO010000173.1:0-3125 GCA_051746905.1 Thermoplasmatota archaeon | reverse complement strand
GCTGAGATTACCACCAGATCTAAGATACACTTTTTCTCCTTCTTCAGGGATAGTTTCTGGATCCTTGCCGATATTATCAAGGTACAATATCTCTTCATTGCCGAGCTCGATCTCGGTTAAAAGTGAAGTGTGGCCTTCGCTCCTCATAGGATCTTTATTGATCAGATCAACGAGTTGCCGGATAGTAGATTCTCCATCACCCACGACGTAAGGAGGTATCCGTTTCGCCACCGCGACGACCTCGCTATCGACCATCAAAAATCGATGATCTTCTCCATGTAGATACTTTTCAACCAATATATCGCTGGAATATGATCGTGTGATCTCGTAAGCTCTTTCGACTTCTTCTTTGTTCCTCAGGTCGCCCACGACTCCTTCTCCGTGGTGGCCTTTTAGAGGTTTGATCACAACGGGATATCCCAATCTATCGCTGACTTCTACAGCTTCCTCTAAACTATTCACCAGTTCTCCATCTGGTACGGGAAAACCACTGCGATAAAGTATGTTCTTGGTCAATTCTTTATCCTGTGCGATGTCCGAACCCATGAGACTCGTTTCCGAAGTTACCGGCCCCCATATCATCTTCCTGTTCTTACCCCACCCCAAAGAATACAGGTTAAAATCATCATGCTGTCTATCGAAGGGGATACCTCTCCTCCGAGCTGCCTCCAATATCGCACTCGTACTCGGGCCTAACTTGGCTTTCTTCATCAAGTCTATTTCTTCCTCGACGGTACTATCGACGATACTCTGAAGTTCTGTCTCACTTTTCTCTCCTGATAAAAGTGAATCTACCAGTTCTACAGCACCACGGAGAGCCGAGGACGCTACAGGTTTGTAATCGTATTCCAGCGCTATCTGATACAGCGTTCCATCGTATCTTCTCGATTTTCCATAAGCTACGTCGCAACCTACTTTGTTCTGTAAAGCCAGTGAGACGTGCTCGATTATATGTTCGGGATAAGTTCCCTCGTTCAACCTTTCAACAAATCCACCGGTATGTCCCCTAGAACATCGATGCTTTTTCAACTCGGGAAGAACCTGGATCAGCCTTTCCGCACATGTAGGGGTCGACGGTGTTTCGCTCCATTTATCCAGATCGATTATGCCTTCTAAAACCGGAAATAAAGCAAATACATTCGGACCCTCCATACACCCATTTTTTACGATAGTTATCTTTCCTTCACCCATCGGTTATACCCCACGTTATTATACTTTTTATAGGGTTTGATATGACGTATATCTCATCTCACCAGGAAATCAATTTACATCCGATATTTGATCTCCCTTACACCCATAATCACAATGTAGAAAACTGTATTTAATCTTTTCCTAGAACACGGGTCTCCCGATCTTCTTGTAGAGCTCCTTATGATCGTCGAAATAATCTTTCCTTCCGAAGAAAATCTTTTTGTATCTTTCCCGCATCTCATCATCCAATATCTTCTCTAATCTTTCCCATATGCCTTTCCTCATGTTCAGTTTATCCAGATACACTTCGTTGACACCGATATCTTTCAATCTTTCCGATAACTTATTCAATTCTTCGGGCCCATCGTTATGGAAAGGTAACAGTGGTCCTATGAACGCCCAGGTGTGAACACCCGATTCGACCAACTTCTCAAGTGCCGATATCCTGTCTTCCATTGGAGGGGCATAGGGTTCAAATTTTTTTCTAAAATCCTCATCTAAAGAAGTTATGGTCAAGCCGACGTCGGCTTCCATATCCGAATAAAGATCGATATCCCTTGTAACGAGGTCGGATTTAGTTTGAACCAATATAGGGAATTCGTGTTTTGCCAACTGTTCCAAACACATCCTCGTGATCTCGTAATCTTTCTCTATCTTTTGATAAGGGTCGGTGACACTACCCAATCTGACTATACCTTTTCTCTTGTTCTTCAATTCTTTCGCCAATACCGTAGGTATGTTCCTTTTGACATCGACGAAGGTGCCCCACTCTCTATCTTCTTTGATGACGAAAGGGGAGTAGCAGTATTCACATCCGTGTGAGCATCCTGTATACGGGTTCAATGCATAATCCGCTTCCAAACCAGATGGCGATAATGCAGTTTTGCAGGAGACTTCTTTAACATCTAGCTCTCCGTAATCTTTCTTTTCTCTAATAAAATTCAAGCCCATTCATCTCCCCTCCCAAAATCTTCCAACCGGGTTTGGTAGATCGCATCTTGAAGTACCTCGCTGTTCTTGATCCAGGTATCTACCTTGATATCCAATCTCGTTGACATATAGAACAGCGCTTCTTTCATCGTGTCGAATTCTTTCGGATCGCTGCGTAGGGCCTGTCTCACATGCTCTCTTACGTTCCATACTCCTACCGGCATGATGTAGCCGGGATGTGTCTCTCTCAATATAACGGCGCCCGCCTGCCTTCCCTCCTCTCTTAGCTTTTCAGCAACGGCCATCCTAGCCGCATAAAAACAGCCGCCGATCTCGGCATATTTCTTCCTACCTTCATACGTCTCATGACTCGATATGATAGCTATATCCTTACCGTACGGGTTCCATGCTGTCTCCGGGTACCACGCCTCTACTAGTTCATATATCCATGTTCGTGGGAGCATCAGAATTTCCCATCGATTGTCGAGTTCCCAGGTTTCGTAGACCCGATACCTGTCGATAGGGCGATACTTTTTCACTTCTTCTCTCAGGTTCTTACCTATGGTATCGTCTACTGCCGTTATGCTCCACCTTGTAGGAACGAACTTCCTGTTCTCTCCGAGGCCGAAAGCACCTACACTGAAAGCCCTCTGGATCTTGGATATATATGTGTCATGTTCATAGAGGTCTAACACGGCGTCTACCGCCTTAAGGTCTTTGGCTTCGTAAGCTCTATCCATCCTCCTATCGATCTTCAAAGTTCCAAGGTCGAGTTTCTCTAACTTTGCCGATGGGCCGTATGGCTGAACTTGGTCGGACAGCGCTATCTTACCGGCCGGTTTCTTCTTGAAAAAAGCTTCCACTTCAGCCGGCTCTCTGGATAGTGCCATATCTCTCGTCAAATCTATGACCCTGTTCCTCTTGTCGACTTCGTCCACTCTCACCATGTACTTGCCCCTGATGAGCTGTGTTCTAAAATCCACGATCTCATCGATTGATTTACC
>JBNJFO010000172.1:0-3132 GCA_051746905.1 Thermoplasmatota archaeon | reverse complement strand
TTTTTAAATTCATCACTGTAATCATGCATCACCCCTCTCGAACAGACAGCAAATCTAACACCTTCACTTTTGAATTCCACATAATCCCCTAGATCGTTAATGACAGAAAATCCCAGGACATCATCATAGAACTTCTTCATAGCATCTATCTTCTCGGTCCAAATAGTGATCAGATCTATCTTTGCTTTCATGGTATCTCCCAGCTTTTTCTCCGAACTGCTACTTTTACCAGGGATAAAAACTTTGTGGGCACGTATTCATACACCGAAAACAACATTTATCTGCCTTCCTAAAAAATAGATTACCCTTTTTAACCAATAATCTAGTGAAGGAGAAAACATGAAGAGGTCAAAGATCACCGCCCTAGCGTTAGCGGGGGTCCTCCTTTTAGTTACAGTAACTTTTTAAGGTTGTACGGAAGATGAGGCGGACAAGGATAGAGAAAAAGTTTTAGGAGACTAGGAGAGATAAACGCAGAAGAAACCCAAGAGGATATGCTGAAACCCCCCTAGAGAGATCCGCCGCAGTTTAGATCACTTCTTCACGTACCCTATCCCATCTGGAGGTATACCGACGTCGATCCTATCGACTTCTTCCAGACTCATCACATAAAACCAGCATGGATCATCAGATATATCGCGGTGACTAAACCTACAATATTGATCAGATGAGGGATCACCAAGGAACGTATTTTTTTACTGAACAACTCCTCACTTTTATTCACTGGTCCATCTACCCTGTTGAACATCCGTCCGGAAAGGATGTTCGATGAAGCGGAGATTCCGAGGATGACACATCCTAAGAGGAATATATTGGCTTGAGACGCTGTCAGATCCGCAACAGATCCATTCAATAATCCTGAAAAGACAAAACCTAAAATAGCTATCAACAGACCGTATATCGAAGATGGTTCGAAAAACACCAAAAATACCATATGTTTTCCAAAATTTTCAGCCGATCCTTCACCGAATTCATTCAGACCTGATATAGCTTCATCATAGATCATCGATCGACCTAGATTTGTGAACATGGAGCTTACACCGACAGCAAGTACTCCTCCGATCACGATGTTGTTGATCACTTCTGTCGGGATCCCAAAAATAAATATCAAAATACATACTAAGATCGTGTTTGTAAAAGCAGCGAATGATAATATACCCATCACCAGAGATACATTAGAGAAGTATTTTTTTGCATCCGTTTCACCCATCTCAGGGATCTCTATCGTTGCTTCAGGTCTTATCGAATCGACTAATATTTTCCTCGCTTTCATCGCCTTCCAAAAAGCAAAAGAGGTTCCAGTTCCGCTCAATATGAGAGAGATGGCGATCCAACTGTAGATTTCCTCCATGGAATGTTATTAAATAAAATGTATAAAAGTTTTATCAAAAACCTGTTACTCTCCGAACAGTCGAGTAGGGTTATGATCGAATCAAAAAACACCCTTGACATCTAAGTACCCATTACTTCGTGAAGATATTTTTTCACAACTTTCAACAGCCGGTCCCTTTTCCTTCCAACCCGTATATCCACTATCCGTTCGATCTCTTCGCCTGTAAGTTCTAAATCCTTCGCCTTCAAACGCTCTCGGATCTTAATAATATCCTGTCTGAATTTCTCTTTGCCCGGATCCCCTTCAGTTCTATCTAGAAAGGCTTCAGCTTTTGCTACTGCTAGATGTTCTATACTCGGTACATATACACCCTCTATCTTTTCAGCCTTTTCTATCATATCATCTATCACTTCTTTTGTCAGAAATTTCTCTCCACCAGCATCTATCAATTCTATTATAACTTCCTGCTCATCTAATCTAGCTATCAACGTAGCCGTACTTCCACCTCTTTCAATATTTAAGGTTCCGTCTATCTTTTCTTTAATATCTTCCAATTTATCCCAGTACTCTACGAATGAATCATCATCTATCGGAAAAGGTCTGATATCGATATCTTTTGTTCTTCCTACTGGACCCAATCTATAATGGACCGCTATACTTCCTAAAACCAAGATATTTAAGTCTTCTTCAGAAAAAATTTCTCGTAATTCTGCAAGTATCCTTTTCTGTTCTTCCTCTCCGATCATCTTCCCGCTTTCTCCTTTATATTTTCGAAGCCTATCTCCTTTATCCAATCTTGAATAAACAGGGGTCTTTTTATCTTTACTTCTTTAAACTCGCCCTCACCATACCTATCGTACCCTAAGCCAGACAACACGGCTTGGATATCTTGATCCAGTTCTATTTTTTCTAACAATTTTTTTCCGGCATCCACTTCTCTCTGCATGTATGTAGAAAGTAAGAGGATCGCTGTATCCTTTTTTGTAAGCATGGGGATATTAAAAGCACTATCGAAGACTTCTAACCGTAGTTCTTCCCCCTCTGAAAAGTCATAAACGAAATGATCGATATGTCTTTGATCTATATCATCATGGTCTTCCTTCAAAACGGGTATCACCTTCCCAGGTGAATAATCGGTATGGTGATGAGCTGACAGGCAGTAGAAAGTATGATCCACATCTAGACCTTTAAAAGTAGAATTCAGTAAAACCAATCTACCATTATAATCATCCATACTCCAGGTTTTGATGGCGATCTCAGGTTCTGGGGCAAAATATAGGCCCCGTTTTAACCTAACGACTAAGTTAAAATCTACAGCCTTGTTCAAGAACTGATTTTTAGTATTGTTATCTTTGAAGTCTTTTCTTAGTTCATCACTTCTGAATTTCCTCGGTGGATATAAAGCCAAGTATTCTCTGATCAACCATTTCGGTGGGATCTTCATCTTATCTTTGTCAACTGTATGGATCTTCATCTTATCGATACCCCGTGACCTAAACTTATCTATTTACTAATCTTTCTATTTATTACTTATTTGATAACATATTTAAATCTTTCTATTTTTTCGAATTTCTAATTTTCCTTCTATCAATGACTTTTTAACTATGTTTAGGCTTTTTATTGAAAGCATCTCATTTTTTCTATAGTGTATATATTATCTATTTACTAATGATCGTGAAAATTAATGAATAGATGAGAACATTAGTATCTACAACAATTCTTTTTTTCTTTCCTTCCATGCCTCTTCCCTCGCATTACGAGGGCTTTACCCGAGAAAAAGGATGAATCTTATGATTCAT
>JBNJFO010000171.1:0-3171 GCA_051746905.1 Thermoplasmatota archaeon | reverse complement strand
ACGGATATCCCACCGTATGTGATCTGAGTCGTTTCTTCTTTTGGAGCTGAATTTTCTATAGCCTGTACCAATACTTGTACCGGGTTACTATCCGTTTTCTTATGTATGATCTCGAAGGCATCTCTGACCGTGTTGTAGCTCTTCGTTTTCTTACCCGTATAACCCCGGCTCTTCATCATAGCGTTGATGAGCCTTTCTATTAGAGAGACTTCATCCTTGGCGAACCTTTTGTTCGCGTGGGCACCACCGCTGTGTGGTAATAGGACTGGGAGTAAATTGATATGTCCTTTCAAACCTGGATCCGTAACTTCTACCTCGTCCATATCGTATCTACCGAACAATTCTGGCATCTCCAGTGATTCGAATATCTCTTCTTTCTTGGTTTTCGTTTTTTCAGTTTTCTCAGCACTGTTATCTTTTTCTTGTTCTGCCATAAAAACACCTGATATTATCTTAGAGGTTTCTCTTTCCTACCGGCTATCAACTCTACAAGCGCGACCCTGTTGACCTTTACGACTTTGAACCTAACACCTGGGATATCTCCGTATGCTTTTCCTCTCATACCCCCGATACCCTCTATCAGTACTTCGTCGTGTTCATCGATATAATTGATAGCACCTTCACCGGGTGCGAAAGCTGTTACCTGCCTTCCGTTCTTGATCAACTGAACCTTGACACACTTTCTGATAGCAGAGTTAGGCTGCTTCGCTTCGATCCCGACCTTCTCCAGAACGATACCTCTACCTTGAGGTGCTCCTTCTAAAGGATCGGTTTTCTTCTTGAGATTCTTCTCTCTCTTCTTATAACTAAGATCGCTCCATCTGAATTTTTGTCGATTTTTCTTGAGCTTCCTGGCACAATTTAGACCTTTTGCCACTGTTTCAACTCCATTTTCATTATTGAGGTGGGCTCGCCTATAAAACTTTTGGTATTTAAAAATAAGGGTTGCCCTGAATTTTACTGAGCCATAACTGGTATATAAATATAACTGTGAATAGTTTTTTGACCTTTTTATAAGGGTATCTATACGAGTATAGGATGCCGGTACTTCATGCCTTCCTCGGTCTCACCTATCTCGTCCATCACGGATGCGATGAGAGCATCTAAGAATATTATCGCCGAGTCCTCGAAGACAGTTCCCAGAGGAGCTAAGTAAGAATCTTTTTCGTTCTTTCCGATATCTAATTTTACGATTATATCCCCGTATCGAGCTAAGGGGGAATCTGGACTGGCTGTAAGTACGATTATATCGGCTTTCACTCTTTCAGAAACTATCTCGGCAGCCTGAATAGCGGTCTGGGTTTCGCCGGTTTTAGAGACGAATAAAACACAATCACCATCTTTCACTGCTGGTGTTATGGTTTCGCCGATGAAGAAAGCCCGAAGGCCCAACTGCATCAATCTCATAGCGAACATCCTGCCCACCAAACCCGATCGACCCGCACCGTAAACGAATATCTGATTCGACTCGTTGAGTAGATCGACCGTTTTCTTTATGTCATCTAGTTTGAATCTGTCAAGAGCATCGTGTATCGATTCTAAAAGGTATTCCTTGGACTCAGAGAACCTACTCTCCATCTTTCTTCTTCCTCCTCAATTCTTTCGCGATCTTCTTGGAGTAGATCCTTTCGAATATGACCTTCATATACATAGCATCGTGCTCTTTTAACGGCGAACCCGATATTACTGTAACGTTATCATCAGTGTTTATCAAGTACTCGACAAGGGGGTCGAACCTGAGTTCGCCTCGTTTTATGGGTGTGAATCTGTATTCCCCTCTCCTCTGCTCCACACCGGAGAAATTGACATAATATCCGTCTGAAACGAAGTTCTTACACATATCGAATATCTCTGCGAAATCTTCCTCTTCTTCCAATTCATATTGTTCAGAAGCTTTGATATGAGCAAAATTGATGACTGGTATAGTTCCGCTAACTTTAGAGCAAACGTCTAGGACCTCGTCCAATGACCCATAAACATCCTCGCCGGCTTGTATCTCTATCCCTATCTTCGGTCCGTCTCCATAAGTGTCCGTGATCCAGTTCCTGATATCGCGTATATTTTCTATGACCGCGTCACTTATCTCATCGTCATCCATGTCATCCTCTTTAAGGCCCAAGTGAGTGACGACTAGATCTGAATCCAATTCCGATGCCATGGCAGAACTGTACTTCAGACCGAATTTAGACTTTTCAACGATCTCGCCTTCTGTATTGGTGAATTTCATATAATAAGGTGTGTGAAGGGCTACTTTAACGTCCAGTTCCTTCGCCACCCTTCCAATCTTCGGGAACCTGTAGAATTCTTCCGCTACGCCTCCTCTTATGAAGTGGATCATGTCCCCTGGCTCAAGGACTTTATCGAAATCGTCAACTCTTATCTTCTTATAATCAGTGCCTCTGTTGACCCCGATTATGAATTTATCCTCGATATCTCTTGCCTTTTTATCGATGTAGTCCTCTTCCACCGGTCGAGTCCTCACTTTCATCCTGAGGAATTGCACCTCGATGGCTGATAGACCCAATTTGTGGACGTCTTTAACGCCGTCTAAGAGAGTCCTTCCCTTACATGACAAAGGTATACCGCTCGGTCCAAAACGTATCATCTTGATTAATCCCCCGAAGGGCTATGTTATCGCGTTTTGCCCCATTGCGACCCACTCTATTTAAATTTAATGTAATTTGAATGGATGAAATTGGTAAAAAGGTGAAAAAAGTTATAAATCTGTGGATATATCCTTTGATATATGAGCCAGAAATGGAAAGTAGCTATCACTTTGATAATATCAATTTTATTGGTGACATCTCTTTCCGGTTGCACCGATGACAACGGAGATACGGATGATGAAAATGGTGATACGCCACCTCCATACATCCCACATTACAAGAACAATAATGTATCGCTGGAGATAATCCAGAGTTACTCTACAGATCACCTTGAAGGGGAAAACGAAGACGGCAATTTTACTATCGAATCTCCTTCTATTATGCAGGAATATCATGTCGTATTACTGAGGATAACAAATACGATGTTGAACACAGACCAGACCGTTGAGATGCAGATATATACCGACGAAACACTGATGGAGATACTGAACAATCAAGAAGAAGATAGATCTGTGATAGACGGTAAATACATAGAAGATCCTGATTCTGGAGAGGATTATCGGGT
>JBNJFO010000170.1:0-3193 GCA_051746905.1 Thermoplasmatota archaeon | reverse complement strand
CCTGCGGCCCACTATGGTGTCGTGGATATAGATATCGACGTAGAAGAATCCGGGACCTACTATCTAGTGATCTACGAACCGGAAGGTCAAGGGGAATACGGTCTAGCCATAGGTTACGAAGAAAGGTACGGACTTTTCGAGTGGATCAGAGTGCCCATAGATGTTATAGACACTCACCTTTGGGAGGGGCAGGATCCATTATTGATATTCTCTCCCATGATAGTCACATTTTTGATCGGTTCATTTTCTATCTATAAGTATAGGGAGGAACATCCGATGGAAACATCGAGCAGCTACCGCAAGATCCACGATACTTTAACGGTAGGTGTTTCATTCCTTTTCATCGGAAGCGGAGCTATGATATTTTATCAGCTGCTTTATGCTGCTGTGAAGGCCACACCTGGACCGGGAGTGATATTGACCATAGTTTTCGGATCTGTACCTATCATACTGGGGATATCAATTTTGAGGATAGTTCTGAAAGGTGGAAAGTACTATCTCTCCGAAAGGATAAGATTGATGGCATATTGTGTTTTAGGGCTATTCTTCTGGGCCGGCCTGATAGTGGGTCCTATCTTGGGGATGGTAGTAGAAAGCGTCTTCACAGCTCGTGAAAAGTTCTGAAAAAGTTTTTATGTTCGAATGATATTACAAATAAAACGGAGGATAAAATGATAGACCTTATGGATATCGAAGATCTCGTCCCAGAAGAGATAGCTGGATGGTGTGGTATATTAGCACCACTGATCGCTTATATCCTGATAGGCATCTCCATCCTGATACATCCATGGTTCAGTTGGGCGGACCACGCTCTGAGTGACCTCGGTGCTGTGGAAACCTCCTACAATAATGTATTCAACTTCGCCTTGATGGCTACGGGTATGATCGCCATCGTTTTCGCTTTTGGTATCTTCCGATTAGCTGAAGATTATATGGGTATACTCGGAGTATCACTATTCATAATCTCATTGGTCTTATTGATAATGATAGGTATATTCCCTTCGGGGACACCCCCTCACTTTTACATCTCGGTATCATTTTTCGCAGTGGGTGCTGCGGGGCTGGCTTTGATAGCTGTGGATCAGTTGATAGATATGGACGAACCCGTTTGGGGGATATTCATCCTATCTTCACTTGGATTGAATGGTATAGCAGTATGGCTGGTTTACAGCATACCCTACGAAGGTCTTGGAAACGCTATACCAGAGTTCATTGGGACCATCCCGGTAATGCTGTTCATGTTCGTTTACGGGGCCAGATTGATCTTCGAGTGATCTTCTGATCTATTCTAGGAGTTTCAGTATCTCTCTCGTGAAAGCCGGTAGATCCGGGGGCATCCTTGAAGTAACCAGATTTCCATCAACAACTACTTCTTCATCTACATAATTAGCTCCCGCGTTCTCAAGGTCCGTGCCCACCGATTTCCAACATGTCGCTCTTTTACCTTTCACAACATCGGCTTCTATGAGTATTTGGGCACCGTGGCATATAGCTCCTATAACCAGATCGTTTTTCACTGCGTTTTTTACTAGAGCTACGATATCTTCTTTTATCCTCATCCTGTCAGGCCCCCTTCCTCCGGGAATTATCAAGAATTCGTACTCGCTGGGATCTACTTTTTCGGCGGCTTCATCAGATCTGAACTTATAGCCGTATTCACCCTCATACACTTCACCCTCTTCGTTCGACACCAGATCGACTTCGTATCCGGCTTCCTGCATCCTGTAATAAGGGTAGATCAACTCTGCTTCTTGAAATCCGTTCTCTAACAACACTATCCCTTTAGACATCTTTATCACATTTTTACAATTGTTAAACAATCATTATCAATTTTTTGGTTTTAAGGAGCGGCAAAATCATTAACACCCTCTTCATTTATATTAAGACAAAGGTGATTAACATGCTGTTCGAGAAGATAGTATCAGAAGGATTAGCCCACAATTCATACATCGTTGGAGATAAGAACCAAGCACTGGTCATCGACCCAAGGAGGGATGTCCAGATATATCTAGATTTAGCATCTGAGAACGGGATGAACATAACAACGGTTCTGGAAACCCACCGCAACGAAGACTACGTGATAGGTTCTACGGAGATCTCTGAAAGAACTGGGGCGGAGGTATTCCACGCAGGTGAAGATCTAGATTATGAATACGGGGGACCGGCTCAGGAAGGTGATACTTGGAAGGTCGGTCGTTTGAAGGTGGAAGCTCTACACACGCCTGGTCACACTTTAGGAAGTATGAGCTATGTGTTATACGACCCGGATGGAGATCCGTGGATGGTATTTACGGGTGACGCCTTGTTCGCTGGAGATATAGGCCGGATGGATTTCTACGGAGAAGAGAACCTAGAAGAGATGGCTTTCAAACTTTACGATTCGATATTCAACAAGATCTTACCTTTAGGTGACGGTGTCATCGTATGTCCAGCACATGGAGCCGGTTCGGTCTGTGGAACGAAGATAGCCGAGCGGACTTATACAACGGTAGGGATAGAAAAAGACAGAAATCCGAAATTACAGGTCGATAGTAAAGAAGAATTCGCCGAGAAGAATGCTGAGATGCTGGAATATTCCCCTTATTTCGAGATGATGGAAGAGATGAACCTCAAGCAGAATCCTATGTTATCCGCTATGGAGGAATTGGAGTTTCTTTCACCGAAAGAATTCAAGAAAAAAGCAAAAGATGCGATCGTCTTAGATACACGGAAAGAACTCGCCTTCGGAGCCGCCCACATACCCGGTGCTCTATCGATATGGCTGGAGGGAGTGCCTAATTTTGCCGGTTGGTTATTACCTTACGATAAACCGATCCTTTTGGTAGATGAATCCGGGAACCCATCTAAAGCGCTCACTTACCTGAGAAGGATGGGCTACGATAACGTAGAAGGGTGCCTGGCCGGTGGTATGCTGTCATGGCACATGGCCGGTAAGGAAAGCGATTCGGTAGAGACGGTGAATGTGCATGACCTCTGCACGAAATTGGATTCAGGAAAGCAACCGTGGATCCTAGATGTGCGCAGTGAAGAAGAGCTAAAAAATGAAGGCGAGATAGAAGACGCACACCACATCCACATAACTCAGGTACCGGAAAGGATAGGAGAGATACCGGAGGACGAGGACATCCACATATTCTGCGGCAGTGGACTCCGCTCGATGATCGCCGCCAGCATACTGAAGGGAGAAGGCTGG
>JBNJFO010000169.1:0-3277 GCA_051746905.1 Thermoplasmatota archaeon | reverse complement strand
CACCAATATCTATTGCCCGGATAAAAAGCGAAAGCAATATGTTAAAGATACATATCAGTAATTTTTCTTTTTTGATCAATTTTTGCAGTATCACTTTTGACGAACTGACCATCTACAAGAATGCTATTTTTGATGATTTAAATCTATGGAGATGAAAAAATGAATGGTAATATAACCGACGGAAATATACAAAGATACAGGAAGACGATAACCCCCGAAGAACTAAAGAACGAATTATCAGCATCTAAAAATCAGTTGAAGAATGTAGAAGATGGAAGAGAAGAGATCAAAAATATCCTAAATAAAAAAAGTGAAAAAAAGATAATAATAACTGGACCCTGTTCGATCCACAATATAGAAGAGGCTAAAGAATATGCTGATAAATTAAATGTGTTATCCGATAAAGTAGAAGATGAATTCCTACTAGTGATGAGAACATACTTCGAAAAACCTAGGACTACTTTGGGATGGAAAGGCCTGATCAATGATCCACACCTCAATGGTTCATATGACATAAATACAGGTCTAAGGAAAGCTAGAGAACTGCTGATGTATGCTGCTGAAGAAGGAGTTCTTACAGGAACGGAGTTCCTTGGATCGGTAACTCCACAGTACATAGATGACCTGATATCCTGGTCAGCGATAGGTGCCCGTACTACCGAATCCCAACCTCACAGGGAGATGGCTTCTGGTTTATCGGTCCCCGTTGGTTTTAAAAATGACACAAAAGGAAACGTGGAGATAGCTATAAATGGGATAAAAGCAGCTCGACATCCCCATTCTTTTCGAGGTATAAATCGAGATGGTGAAATATGTATAGTCGATACGGAAGGAAACGATCACTGTCACGTGGTCCTAAGAGGTGGAAAAAATGGAAACGGATACACTCCAAATTACGATTCCGTGTCTATAGAAAGGACATTGAACCTCCTTCGAAAAGGAAATCTCCCAGAAAATATAGTGGTGGACTGCAGTCACGCAAACTCGGGTAAAGATCACAAAAAACAGCCTCAGGTCTGTAGATACATTGTTGAACAGATAAATGACGGAAATGAAAATATAATTGGATTCATGCTGGAATCGAATCTGAATCCTGGAAATCAATCTTTGTTGGAAGATCCGAGTGAATTAAAGAGAGGAGTTTCCATCACCGATGCATGTATCGGGTGGGAAACCACGGAAGGGCTGATCCTAGATGCTTACGAAACATTAAAAGGTTGATATCAGTGAAACAATTAAAGAGAAGGATTTACCCTAAAGATTTATATACAGATATAAAATCTATCGGTTTCAGTGGTCGTGATGCCCCGCCAATACGAGCTGCCCCGATAAAGGATAGTGACAACCCCGGTTTTCAAGTATATAGAGATTTATTTTTGAGAGCTTTGAATGATAATCAAATCTTTCTGTTGAAAAATATCGATGGTGAATACAGATCACTGAATAGTTTTCTAAGAGATATAACTAATGATTCCGACAGGCCTCTGTCAACATTGAAGTTGAACGCTAGGATATTGAAGGATCTTGAATTGATAACTTATGGGAGTAGAAAGGATCCACAACCTGTAGAACTCACCGAGCCCGGCAAAGTTGTACTGGAGTTTTTACTAGGGAGAGAAGAGTCATGAACGGAAAGATCGATATCGGAAAAGAGACCAGACAGCGTTTACCAGAGATAGTCAACGATATCTCACCTCACAAAACCGTAGTTATAACCGACAGCAGAGTGGAAGACCTTTGGTTAAATGAGATATTGTCTAGGATAGACGCTGAATCGATAGTGATACTTGAAGGAGAGGAGAACAAATCGTTAGAAAACGTAAAGAATGTATGGAATGAATTACTAGATATAGATTTCACCAGAAAATCTCTTGTGATCGCCCTAGGAGGTGGTATGATAACGGACATATCTGCCTTTATCTCATCGACCTTCAAAAGAGGGACAAAGTTAGGGCTGATCCCTACTACATTACTAGCCCAGGTGGACGCGGCGATCGGAGGAAAAACTGGTATCAATTTTAAGGGAAAAAATATGATCGGCACTTTTTATACGCCTGACTTCGTCCTTATCGATCCTGTCTTCATGGAAACCTTGCCCGAGGAAGAAATCAAAAACGGATACGGAGAGATCATCAAATATTCACTCCTGACTGAAGATGTCTACGACCTGTTACAGGAAAGAGATGAGAGAACGAATGTAGAATTGATACGAAGATGTATTGAGTTCAAGACAGAAATAGTTCAAAAGGATTTGAAGGAAAACGATATAAGGAGAGTTTTGAACCTTGGACATACCGTCGCTCACGGGATAGAAAAAATGTCCAACTACGAGATAAAACATGGTGAAGCCGTCTCCATAGGGTTGATGGTCAATTCTATCATAGCTGAAGATATCTATGACTTCGATGCGACTATAACAAGGGAACTTTTAGAAAGGTTTGATCTGCCTCGTAAGCACAATTTATCTCCAGAAGAGATATTAGATCTTATGCGAGAAGACAAAAAGAACTGGTTCGACGAGATCGTAATGATACTTCCGAAAGGTATCGGCGAAGTGGAAGTAAAAGAAGTGAACGACGAACTCATCTTGAGCGGTTTAAGAAGGACTAAAAGGTGTGCTTGAGATGACTGAAATAGTAGGTACAACATTTGTCAATGATACAAAGGAATTTGCAGATATTGTGGAAAGTTCACAGAACCGATTGTTTGAGTTAAGGGTCGATGCTCTAGAAGATTACGACCTTACTGATATAGCTGAGATCGATAAAAGATTGATAATCACCGTTAGGCATGAAAAAGAAGGCGGACTAAAAAAGATACCAGAAGATGAAAGGTTAAAGATATTCAAGGACCTTTTGACTGTCGAACCATCTTTCATAGATATAGAATTTAGATCAGATATACTCGATGAAGTCTTGGACCTTATAAACGGTACACCAACAAAATCGATAGTTTCCTATCACGATTTTGAGAAGACGCCGGACCTTGATCGATTAGATCATATTTACGAAAAGATAGATGACAAAGATCCAGGTTTGATAAAGATAGTCACATTCTGTAATACTCCTAAAGATAATTCTAAGATATTGGAATTCGTTTTGTGTAGACCCAGCTTGATTTCGTTCTGTATGGGTAAAGAAGGTATGATATCCAGGATATTCAGTCTAAAATATTGTCCGATGACCTATGGAAGTATATCAGATTCCCACACAGCTCCAGGACAGTTTTCAGTGAAAGAACTGAAGCAAATAAAGGAGATGTTGGGTGATGAGTGAAG
>JBNJFO010000168.1:0-3279 GCA_051746905.1 Thermoplasmatota archaeon | reverse complement strand
GTTACATCCCACGAATTCCATATAAAATTGGTGTCACAATTTCTATATGATTTTGGTGTGGAATAATAATCCCCGCCTTCGTTAGACCACCATTCACTATCTGTTCTGTGTGTCCAATTCGCAGCCATATCATTTGTATTTATTCCCGTGCCTTCATCCCATCCACTGGACAAACCCCGAACTGTTACATTGGTTTGTCCCGCATAGCTGAACGAATATAATTTTAAAGATGCATATTCAAGTTTCCCGACATCTTGAGGTAGATCAAATTGAATTAAAGAGCGCCATTCATCCCCTCCAAAATTCCCAACTAGCAAATGAGTACTTTCACCTTCATTCACGGATGTAGAGGAATTCTTTATGTAAGTGTCTTTACAACTATCTTCACCCGGCTGTATCGTCACGCTCTGCAGATCCTCTCCCCCACCGCTACCTATATCGGCCTTAGTATTTTCTTCAGTCATACCCGCTTCGATTTTCTCTTCTCCAACTGTTCCTTCACCGACAGCAACAAAACCTGTGAATGTCGAGAAGACCAGCAGTGCCAATATGGCTACAGTTACTACTTTCGAATAGCTTAACTCAGAATTTAGATTATGCTTATCGGATAATTTTTTCATGTTTCCACCCTTAAATTTAGTGTTTTTTGTAAAGATGTTTAAGGCTATAAATAAATACCGATGTGATAAAGCATATATTTAGCTCGTAACCTATTTAAATGAAGAATGCAATGGATAGTATGGTGAAAAAATATGGTCAGAGAACCTGTGGTAGCTGGACAATTCTATCCCGGCAGCGAAGAAGGGTTGAGAAGTAAGATAGAGGAATGTTTTTTGCATAAATTGGGTCCTGGTGAGATACCTAAAAAAGAAGGAAACTCCAGAGATATCAAAGGTGTTGTCGCACCACATGCAGGCTACGAATACTCAGGACCGGTCGCAGCTCACACTTACAAAGCTCTCTACGAGGATGGTTTTCCAGAAACTTTCATAATCATAGGTCCTAACCACAGAGGTTTCGGCACATCTCCCACATTATGTGACCAAGACTTCAAGACACCATTGGGAAAAGTAAAGATCGATAAAGAAATATTAGAGGATATAGAAGGAGATCGTGCAGAGGTCAACAATACGGCCCATAGTATGGAACACTCCCTTGAAGTCCAGATACCATTTCTGCAATACTTCTCTGAGGATTTTAAGCTAGTCCCTATAACGATGTCTAAGCAGGATTATACCACCGCAGAATCTTTGGGTAATAAGATAAAAGAAAGTATCGAAGGTAAGGATGTCGTTATCATCGCCTCTACGGACTTCTCTCATTACGTGAAAAAAGATGTCGCACGTGAAAAAGACAAGAAAGCTATGGATAAGATAATCAACAACGATCCGAAGGGGCTGTTCTACACGGTCAGGAAGAAAAGGATCTCGATGTGCGGATACGGACCGGTGGCTTCGATGATGATCGGTTCTGGTTGCCAGAAAGGCGAACTCATCAAATACGCTACATCAGGAGACGTCACTCCTATGAGGGAAGTCGTCGGGTATGCGTCGATGATCTGCAGATGAAACACATGAAAGGGTGGTCTATCTGGCTTAGATTATAATAATCTTTAAATAGTTTATGTGCATTTATGTACATAGATATCACAAATCACGATAATCACCCTCCCTCCCTTTTTGTTATTTTTCTGTTTTTATCTATTTTCAGGTCTATCTGGACGACCTATATATTCCAATAAATAAAACAAAAGAAGAGACAAAATAAAACTTGCGATTGAGAAAGACCTTATTCTTTATGAACGACTTCCAACTCGAATATAAGGGTCTTACCGGCTAGCGGGTGATCTCCAGACTTTCCGTAGGCTTCTTCCGGAGGTATCTCGACTTCCTTCTTATCGCCCACTTCCATCCCTTTGACACCTTCCTCAAATCCTTTTATCAGGTTGCCTTCGCCGACGGTGAAACCCAAGGGTTCGTAGTTCCGGTTCGGGTCGTAGTATTCCGCTTCTTTTGCTACTTCCTCGATCGATGAATCGAATATCGTACCGTCCTTCAAACGCCCAGTATAATTAACTTTTATATGATCTCCTTCTTTTACTGCCATGGTTTTCCTCCCACTACAATCAACTTCAGGCTAAAATACCTTCCCCTCGTTCGAAAACCTTTAAAATCTCCAAAATCATGTGTAGGCCGATGATAAGATTAGAATTGAACGGTTGGGACGCACATATAGGTTTCTCGGCCTCCCATATACTGGCAGGCCATGAAAAATGCGGGAGGATCCACGGTCACAATTACGCCATCCACGCCAGGATAGAGGGGACGGAGAATCCGGATGGAGTCGTATACGATTTTCTACCCCTCAAAAGAGAGCTCAGGAGGATAGCTGACACATTTGACCACCGTTTTCTATTGGCCTCAGGGATGAAAGGTCTGACCGTAAAAGAAGAGGAAGTGAAGATCTCGTTAGACGATAAAAGATACATATTTCCTAAGGAAGATACGGTCATACTTGATATCGGCCAGGTCACCGCCGAGGAACTAGCGAAATATCTACTAGAGCTCGTCATAGACGAGTTGAAATTCCCTGATAATATCACTGGTGTGGAGATAGGTGTTGACGAATCCAAAGGGCAGGGCGCATGGGTCCGGAGGGACGTCTGATGAAGAGAGCCGTCGTTCTGCTGTCAGGAGGTTTGGATTCAAGTACCACTCTTGGCATAGCGGACGACGAAGGGTATGAAGTTCATGCACTCACCTTCACTTACGGACAAAAGCACGAGAGGGAGATAGAGAGCGCGAAAAAGCTGGCCGACTATTATGATGTAGAAGAACACAAGATGATAGAGATACCGCTGGAAGAGATAAGTAAATCCTCACTTCTTAAAGAGGGAGAAGATATTCCAGATATATCCGATGAACAAATAGGCGAAGAGATACCCTCCACATATGTTCCAGCTAGGAACATCATCTTACTCAGTTTCGCACTTTCTTACGCGGAAAGCATCGATGCAGAAACGATATTAATCGGTGCTAACGCCGTCGATTACAGCGGTTATCCAGACTGTAGACCTGAGTTCTATGACGCTTTTCAAGAAGCTGCAGAAAAAGGGACCAAAAGAGGAGTCGAGGGAGAGCCCATCGAGATACGCTACCCCCTTATCACCCTCACCAAAGCTGAGATAATCAAGAAGGCTCAAGATCTCGGTGTCCCCCTGAAGTACACCTGGAGCTGCTACAAGGGTGGAGAAAAAGCGTGCGGAACCTGCGACTCGTG
>JBNJFO010000167.1:0-3286 GCA_051746905.1 Thermoplasmatota archaeon | reverse complement strand
ATATCTCACCACATAATAATGGGTGTTCTACCATCTATTAAAGATGGGAATATCGGCGAGTTCGCTGACCACATCTCAGCGATCCAGAGATTAGTAGGAATGTCTTTCTCCGAATACCAGGGAGGGATATTTCACCCGGCTGTTTCCGACGTTATAGAGTTTTTAGAAAAGATCACATCAGGGGCAGGTCAGAGTTCTTGGGGCCCAACGGCTTATGGGATACTTCATAAGGATGATGTTGAAGTAGCGATGAAAAAAGTAGAAAAATGGCTGGAAAAAAGAGGGGAAGAAGCATATGTCTGGAGTGCTGAACCCGACAATTCAGGTGCCGAGATAATAGACTGAACCAGTCTACTCATTTTCTTCTATCATATCTTCTACAGCTTCAGCCATCTTCTCCGGCTCCACGAGCGGATCCCCAACGGGAATACCCAGCTTACCTTCATACCCCTCGACCTCTTCTTTTTTCTCCTCTTCCGAAAGTCCCTCCGGATTGATACCTAGAGCGATAACATCCGCACCGGAGAACAGTTTGATTAGCTCTTTTTCATGATGAACCGACGGCATGGGCCAGTGGATCTCGTCTTCCTGATAGTGCCTGTAAGCTCTACCGGGCGCGTGTATCAGAACCACTCCGTCGGGTTGACTACCGGATAACACCGCTCTGGAACCGCAGACGTAGGCGGGATGCGATATACTGCCCTGTCCTTCTACTAAGATCACATCCGGTTTTTTCTCCTGCCATGCTTTCCAGATCTGGTATTCCAACTCACCGACCATGTAATCTCCTTTTATGGAATCTAAAGGTAATCCTTGATCAGCGCCCTGCAAAAGACCGGTCTGGCCGGTGGCTATCCAGCACACGTTGTAGCCTTCATCTTTTAGCACTTCGTAGGTCTTTATCAGAGCCGTCCTTTTACCGATGGAGCTGTCTGTTCCCAAGAAAGGGATGGTCAGAGTGTCCATATTTTCCTTCCTGTTCTGGAAGTAATGCAACTCCTCTAGAGGAGGGGACTTTCGGATATCGTTCAATTCCACTCCATACTCTTCAGCAAGACCGGATATCTCGTCATCCTCGCTCAAATACTGGTGAAGTCCGGATACGATATCCATACCTTCTTTGATCGCATCCGATATATGCCTTCTGAAATTGCTCGGCAGGTATCCGCCTATGGTGGCTACGCCGATTATCAGCTTTTCCGCATCGTTATCTTCTTTGAACGCTTCGATATTTCCGTATACCGGAACTTCTTTGCAGTGTGAAACTATCTCATCCGTCGTTCTACCGGCGAATTTAGAATCTATAACACCTACTATATCGTATCTGTTCGAGCATCTGAGGAGACCGTGGGAAGTCTTTGCTGACGAATCATCCAGGAAACCATCGGTGAGGATAACGGCTTTTTCCATAGAAAGAGAATTTTAGTGGTCGTTGATAAGTATTATGTTCAAGTGATAACTTCTTTCTCTTCAGAGAAGTTCTCGTATTCTTTTTCATCTATTATTTCCTTGAGGTGTTGGACGACCTTCCAGATCTCTTCATAACTGTTGTAGAGAGCGATAGGGGCTAGTCGTATGATGTTAGGCGGTCTAAAGTCCGGGACAACGCCTCTACCTTTGAGCGCCTTCGTTATCCTGAAGGCCTCTTCATCCCTAGCTAAGGCTATATGCCCGCTCCTCTTATCTGGATCTCTAGGTGACCGGATATAGAATGAATACGGCTCTTCGCTCAGTATCTCGTCCGCCAGATATACCAGGTACGATGTCAACTTCTTCGATTTCTCACGGATGTTTTTTATCCCCGCCTCTCGAGTGATATCCAAAGACCCCTCCAGAGGAGCTGTATTTATTATCGCGGGCGAAGATATCTGCCACCCTCCTGCGCTGTGGGAATGCTGGAAATCCAGATTCATCTCGAACTGTTTTTCCTTGATATATCCGAACCAGCCCTTAAGTAGCGGTCCTTTATCGAAGTGCTTCTCATTGATGTATAAAAATGCCGTGCTGCCGGGCCCTCCGTTCAAGTATTTGTAAGAACACCACATGGCAAAATCCACATCCCATTCATCGAAGTGATGCGGTATGCATCCAACGGAATGCGAGCAGTCGAATCCGATCTTTATGCCCTTCTCGTGCGCTTTTTTTGTCAGGTATTCCATGTCCAGTAGTTGTGCGCTGCGGTAGAGAACGGATGGAAGTAAAGCCACGTCGATCTCTTCGGTCATCATCTCGACTATCTTCTCTTCATCTAGGATATCACCGTCCTCGCTGGGGACGAGCACTAAGTGTTCTTCCTGATCCAGCCCCTTCATCTCGATCTGTCCCTTGAGAGCATAGATGTCCGTTGGGAAGTTCAATTCGTCAGCTAATATCTTAGTCCTTTTACCACGAGGTTCGTAGAACGTGCTGATCAGAGAGTGGATGTTCACAGTTGTGGTCCCTGTTGCAACAACTTCCTCCTCTTTCGCACCGACCAATGGCGCTGCCATATCCCCCAGTCTTTCGGCCATGTAGAACCACGGTTTTTCTCCCTTCGTCCACCCATCGATGGCTCTATTTTTCCACTCATCTAGAACTCTTTCAACACTTTTCTCAGAATCTTTAGAAAGCAACCCCAGGGAGTTCCCGTCCATGTAGATTTTGCCCTCGGGGATGTAGAATCGCTCCCGGAACTCTGAAAGTTCATCTTCTTCGTCCAGTTTCCTTGCAAACTCCCTTCCCGCTTCAAAGTGATGATCCATGTGAACCGAAGAACAAGTTGAAAGAATCGATTTAAACTTTATCGACATCTACACATCTCGGACAAATAATAAATACACAGAGATACAATTGTTTGTGTGGAGAGTAATAAAAGATGACTTACGATGTTGTTATAGTAGGAGGGGGTCCCGCAGGTCTCTTCGCCAGTTACGAGATCAGCAAGAAAGATGCAGACGTCCTTGTCATAGATAAGGGTAAAGACGTTGAAGATCGGACGGAAGATGAGATAATGTCCGGGATAGGCGGAGCAGGAACCTATTCAGACGGGACGGTCAACTTGAGGCCGGATATAGGAGGGAATCTCAGGGATTTCACAGAAAGTGACCAGCAGGCCTGGGATCTCGTCGATGAAGTATCTAAGATACTCAGCAGGCACGGCATGCCCGCTCCGCGGGAAAAAGATTCCGAGAAGGAGGAAGAGCTCAAGAGACGCTCGGCTTCCGTGGGTGCAAAGTTCTTCCCGATAAATCAATCACATATAGGTTCGGACAAGGCTCCTGCGGTCGTGAGTTCCTTCAAGTCAGAA
>JBNJFO010000166.1:0-3304 GCA_051746905.1 Thermoplasmatota archaeon | reverse complement strand
TATATCGAGAAGACACCCGAAGGTAAGAAAGGCGAAAGATGGCTGACCGATTCCATCGAACTTATGCGTGAGGATGGGAACGAACTTTATGGTTACAAGTTCACTGGTAAGAGGTTCGATATCGGTACGTTCGAGTCTCTCCGTGAAGCTGACAGGCTGGAGATGGAGAGGCGAGATGAAGAAAAGTGAGTGATCAACTTTTACAGGTAGTAACCCTTGAGTATACTGAACACGAATCTAGGGTGTTTTAAGAAAAGTGAGAATAAGAAGGAGAAAGAGAAATTTCCGTTCACAGTTTCAGTGATCTTCTCCTCGTCTACTATCTTCATTATCTCGTCTACGTAGCTGAATGGGTCGTTTTTCTCCGAGAAATCGATTATCCTAGAGAGGTAGCTTGCGGTAGATTCCACATTATTTCCGGCTCGACTCGATTTGTACCTCTCTTCGTATCTTGAGAGTTTTTGGTAGGAGAAATCCTCTGATTCAATGGCATCTATCAGAACCGGGGCGCTTGTTTCGGCTCCGGTTAGAGTTGTCATGACCCCTCCGCCCGAGAGGTTGCTGACCTGGCCTGCGGAATTTCCCACCAAGACTACACCGTTGTCTGTAAATTTGGGGGTCAGCCCTGCGTATGGTATCTTGCCTCCGTTCTTGTCGATTATCTTGGCGTTCTGTAGTTCTTTTCTTTCGGAGATGAATCTTTTCATAAAAACCCCCATATTTCCGGGTTGTAAAGAACCGATACCCACGTTGCATTCAGTTTGGCTCCTTGGGTACAACCATAGGTAACCCAGACCGATATTTTCGCTGAAATGGAATTCTGCCATATCAGGATCTAGATCTTTACAGTTCTTGAGTTTGTATCTGAAAGAAGGGTAAGCGGCATGATCTGACAGTGGGAAACCTGCGCTTTTTGCGATCTTTGAATATGAACCGTCGGCACCTACCGTTAGAGGTGTTTTGTATGTGTTCTTGTTGGTTCTTACACCGGTGACATGTCCATCGTTCTTGATAACTGAAGTAGCTTTTTCTTCGAACTTGAACTCAGTTCCGTTGGAGATAGCTATATCTTTCAGATAAGTTTTGAACCGATCTTCGTTTAGTAAGAAGCCTCCGCCACCAGAGATCCTTCCTGGTATCTCTATTTCTCGGCCGGTATCTCGATTGACCAAACGTGCATCAGGTACCCTGTTGCAAACGATATCTGAATCCTCTGAGATACCTACTTTGTCTAGAACGATCTTCCCCACCATCTCACCACAGATAGAATCTGTTTCTTCTTTGTTTCTCTCTATGACCAGCGGTTTGATACCCTCCTTGGAGAGCAGTCCAGCAGAATGAAGACCTCCTGGACCCGCCCCTACGATACACACGTCGTACGTCATGCTTTTCACCCTTTATACAATACTATAAAATAGATAATATATATTAAAGTTATCGGTATAACCGCTTGCCTTTCGGCTTTTGTTTTCAGTTAGTGTGCTCACATCAATTCTACTTCGATATCCATCTCACTTTCCAGTTTTCTCTTGAAATCCTTTGGATCCACGTCCCTCTCGTGGAAAGGTATCACCTTCTTTGGATTGATAACTTTTGCAGCCTCGACCGCTTCGTCGATGTCCATGGTGTAGTGACCGTCTATCGGCAGGAAGGCCTTATCCACATGTCCTAAATTTTCCATCTCAGGGATGTTCTCTGTATCCCCTGGATGGTAGACGATTTCGCCTTTTACGGAGATCAGGTAGCCGACCCCTTCCCCCTTGGGATGGAAAGGTTCTCCAGAATCTCTTTTCCTCTTGATATTATAGGCATGGACGGCTTTTATCTTGATACCACCAATATCTATGGTATCTCCGGGTTTTATTTGCCTGAAGTTGCGGGCTATAGATCCCTGGCAACTCTCAGGTGCTACGATCCTCGTATCATCTTTTAACAACCTTTCAAAAGTTTCCGGATGGCAGTGGTCATGGTGGCTGTGGGTGATGAGTAAAATATCTGCTTTTTCAGTGTTCTCGTAGTATTCGTTTATACTGTCTGGCATGTTGTCTGTATAGAACGGATCGATGTAGATGTTCTTATCTTCAGTCTTTATCTTGACGGACGAATGTGCTATCCTCTCTATCTCGGTCATCTTATCCCTGTTTTTATGATGTATTCAGGTCGTAAATAAATTTGACGTCCTGTGTTAAAATTGAATCGATATTTATCTATGCCAGTCGATCTGCCCCTTGGTAGACCTGTTCTACTTGGAGGACGGTGGCTGCGTGGGCGGGATATTTCGGGTCCAGCCAGTTTTTCATCTCGTCGTATATCTCACCGTCTTCGTGGTAGGAGATCTTGCCTTTGACCTGGAAGGCGTCGTTGTCTTCAGTGATGAACAGTATCGAGCCTAAGCTGTCGTTCTTTATGTTGGTCTTTGTTTTATCGAAGTAATTGTCTGCGATGACGAACTGTTCTTCGTTTCTCTTTTTTATGCAGCTCACGTAGATGGCGTTGGGTACTCCGTTCTCGTTCACGGTTGTGAATACTGCTGGCCCTTCTCTTTCTTCCCACTTTTTGCTTACTTCCTCTGGTAGTATTGTCATGATGATCACTCCTTTTGGTGGGTGATGGTTGGGCGGGGGTAAATATTTTTAGTCCTGTGATCAGGATGGTGTTTGGGGTGGAGGTGGGTTCTTTATCTTCGGTCATCGTTAGTGAACTGAAGATCGTAGAAATGTTTGAATTTTTCACCTTTACCCATGAGTTCGTCGAAGGTCCCTCTCTCTTCGATGTGTCCTTTTTCGATGAACAAGATCTCGTCGGCATCCACTATGGTGGATAGTCGGTGGGCGATGGTGAATGTAGTCCTGCCTTCTGACACCCTTTCGATGGCCTCTTGGATCAGTTTTTCCGTATGAGAGTCGACGGAAGAGGTCGCTTCATCTAGGATGAGTATCTCCGGGTCTTTGAGGAGTGCTCTGGCGATGGATATGCGCTGCCTCTGCCCCCCTGAGAGTTTGATACCCCTCTGTCCCACCTTAGTATCGTAACCCTCGGGCATCTTTTTTGCGAACTGGTCGACGTTGGCTTCTTCAGCCATCTTGATGACCTCTTCTTCCGAAGCGTCCGGTCTTCCATAGCTTATGTTCTCCTTGATAGTCCCCGAGAAAAGAAAATCGTCCTGGAGGACCATGGCTATGGAATTGCGTAGGTAGATGAGGTCCCAATCCCTGACGTCTTTACCGTCCACTTTGACTGAACCGCTCTCCACGTCGTAAAGTCTAGGGATCAACCTAACGATGGTGGTTTTTCCCGAACCGCT
>JBNJFO010000165.1:0-3315 GCA_051746905.1 Thermoplasmatota archaeon | reverse complement strand
ACGATTTTTTTTATCTCTCTGTAGTCGATATGCAAGTAATCCATCTTATCAATACCCTTTCTTCATTCAGGTAAACCTCATCTTTAGCTGATATTCACCGTACTTCCTACGTTTCTCGATGTCGTAGCCCATCTTCTCGAAGACCTTGAGCATCTTCTTATTTTCAGCTAGAACTTCAGCTGTAAAACCGTAAAGACCCTGTCTCTTCGCGATAGTAGTCAGATACTCTACGAGTGCACTACCTATCCCCTGAGCCTGATATTCATCTCTTATCATTATAGAGATTTCAGCCACGTTCTGCCCTTCTTTGATGCGGTAGTCGCCTTCACCGACCATCCTCTCCGGTCCTTCGATCTCCTGGTCGATAACTACGATCGCCATCTCCTTGTTGTAATTTATCTGGACGAAATCCTGCCTCCTTTCGTGGGGCATGTCTTTCCTGGGACTCATGAACCTCCTGTACCTGCTTTCATCGGACAATGCATAAAACAGATCTTTGAGCAGTTCTTCGTCCGTAGGCTTCATGGGTCTGAACTGGTATTCCTTACCGTTGATCTCCCTTATGGTCTCCAGTTCATCGGGATATCTCCCGCCTTCACCCAACACCAGTATCTGATCTTGGAAAACAAGATTATGCTCTTTCGCCTCCTTGAGAAGTTTTTCTCTGAATTTCGGATGAGCGATGTTGATCAATTCCATAGCCCTCTCACGGATGTTCTTTCCATGTAAGTACGCAACTCCATACTCCGTGACCACATACTGGACATCCCCTCTCGTGGTCACGACTCCCGCCCCTTCGTTGAGATGTGTGACTATCCTGGAAACTTCCCCGTTCTGAGCCGTGGATTCCATGGCGATTATCGATTTACCGTCATCCGCATAAGTGGCCCCTCTCATAAAATCAGCGTGACCACCTATCCCGCTGTAGAAACTGTACCCCAGCGAGTCTGCACATATCTGCCCCGTCAGATCTATCTGGAGCGCCGTGTTTATCGCGGTCATCTTGTGATTCTTTGCGATGTTGAACGGGTCGTTCGTGTAATCGGTGGGTCTCAACTCTATACCGGGATTATCATCCACAAAGTCGTAGAGCTTGTTGGTACCCATCAGGAAGGAAGCGACGCTCTTACCCGGATTCAACGTTTTCTTCTTGTTGTTCACCACTCCTTTCCTCATCAGGTTGGCTAAATCTTCAGATAACATCTCGGTGTGTATCCCCAGATCGCTCTTTTCATCAAGGTGCGACAATATAGCGTTCGGGATGTTCCCGTAACCGCACTGGAGCGTGGCTCCGTTTTCTATCAAACGGCTCACGTGTTTCGCTATCTTTTCAGCCGTCTCGGATGCGGCTACTGGTTCGAACTCAAGCAGTTCTTCTTCATGGTGAACCAGGTGATCTATATCTTCAGCATGCAGGAAAGTGTCACCATGGACCCTGGGCATCCGTGGATTCACTTGTGCTATAACCTTCTTGGAATTCTCGACGGCGGCTTTGATAATATCCACCGCTATCCCCAAACTCACCCAACCGTGTTCGTCGGGGGGAGAGACCTGTACCAAACTCACATCCAAAGGGATACGCTTCGATCTGAACATATCCGGGATATCTTTCATGAATATGGGGGTATAATCCGCCTTCCCTTCAGCGACCGCATCTCTAGTATTATCGTCTACGAAGAAGGCATTGTGCCTAAATCTATCTTCGAATTTTTCCTCCGTATAAGGGGCTACGCCCAGCGTCTGGATGTGGAATATCTCAGTATCATAAAACTCATTAGCTAGATCTACAAGGTTCTGGACAAGGTGCTGTGGTTCTGCTGCTCCCGACCCTATGAAAACTCTTTCCCCTCTCCCTATCTCACTCAAAGCGTCCTTGGCTTCCGTATATTCTGCCTCGTATGTCATCAAGATTTCTCTCCCAATAAGATTAACCAGTAGATTTTATTTAACTTTTGCTCAATCTCATCAGTTTTACATATGTATATCTATAGCCGGGGTCACCATCTCTTTGATCTTCTGGATCTTGAAATCGTCCTCTATCGTTGTGATCCGGTCCATCCTCTCTATACGCTGTGCGGCTTCGAATGTGTCTAGAGGTACGGATATCAACGGTACGCCGGCCCTATCCGCCTTCGTTATTATGTTGTTTGGTGGTAAGATATCGTTGGTCAAGATCACGCCTGATGTACCTTCGTCTATCGAAGCTATTATGACATCTGACCTATCTCCACCGGTGACTATCAGTTTTCTTTCTTCGTGGAAATGCGGATTCCTCACCATCTCGTCAACGCTGAGGGCTCCGACGAATATGTTCTCCACGATGTTGTCCAATCCATCGTTCCCTGCGACTACCTTCCCGAAGAGCATATCGTTGATGAAACTTACTCTGGTAAGTGATAAATCCGGGATCTCGGGTATTATGCCGAGAACGTCGATGCCGAGTTCCTCTATATTGTTCACAGCGAAGTTGGTGATATCTTCTTCGGATTCAACTTTGTTCAACACTGCTCCTTTTATGGGTATATCTAAGGCGTTGAAGTAGTTAGCAGCAGCCGTCAGATCATCCACGATATTCGTTCTGGAACCTGCCGCGACCAGAACTATCTCGGCATCGGTTATATTGTAAAGCGACACCGGGTCCAATGATATCGATGAACCGAACCTCCAATCTTCTCCCGTCTCTATTATGACACCCTGCTTGGATACACACAGTTCTTCCAGCCTTTCGGTTATCTTCTCTTTTATGGTCTCGGAATCGAAGGCGTATTTTATCTTCGAGTGATCGAACCCTATGCAGAACTTCTCGTACTCGTTCTCCAGATTGAGAACGTTCTTGAAAAGCTTGGCATCGTAATCTATCAAACGCTTCTTCTTGTATATCGGTCGGTCTCCGAATGGTTTAAAATAATTGAACTCTTTATCTGAAGCAAGGGCTATGCCCAATCCGACCGTCGTCTTTCCCGCATCTTCTTCCGTTGAGGATATGATAAGATTCTTCATTTTTCTTCCACCTCTCTTTTTAGAGTGATCGCAACATCCACCGCCTTACAACCTTCACCTTGGTCGAAAGCTTTGATTGGATTTAGGTCTATTTCTGAAATTTCATCTACTTCTGACATCAGGTAGGATACCTTATAGATAACATCCGCAAGGGCATTTAAATCCTTTCTTTTCTGCCCCCGGGCTCCGACAAGAACAGGGAATGAATTTATCTCGCCCATCATCCTGCTGGCTTCTATCTTCGAGATCGGCGCCACCCTGAACTGGACGTCCTTCAGTACTTCCACGTAAACTCCTCCCAACCCGAACATGACG
>JBNJFO010000164.1:0-3318 GCA_051746905.1 Thermoplasmatota archaeon | reverse complement strand
GAATTAGAGCCTTTCATGCCTGTCAAGAAGGCGCTTGTAGAAGCTGACCTTGGTCATCTCATCTCTGAAAAACCCCCTCCTAAAGTACTCTGTACTTACGTCATAGACGAGGGAGGGATACTGGTCGCGAAAGCTGAGAGAGAAGAATCCGAATTAGACGGTGATATCTTCGCTTCTATGTTATCAGCAGTAGAGAATTTCGTTAAAGATTCTCTTCAGATGATGGGAGATGATGAGGCCAGCGGTTTGAATTCTATAGGTTACGATAGATTCAACATCCTTCTCCAGACCTTTGGGGATATATCCATAGCCGTCGTTATAGATGGAACCCCTAACGAATTCTTAGTAGACGATATGAAGAGAGTGCTCAGTGGTATCAAAAAAGAGGCAGAAAGATGGGACGGCGATGTCCGCAAAACCCAATCCATAGGATCTGAATTGTCCTGGTTCATCGATTCGGGCAAATACGACGGTGATTATCTGGTCGACGAGCCCGAGATCAGAAAGGAGAACCTGTACGATAATATCCTTATGGGTCTCCAGAGATTGTCGAAAGAAAAGAACGTGATATTCTTCCTCGATAATCTCCAATGGGCGGACGATTCCAGTTTATCCTTATTCCATTACATCTCGAGGAACACGCTATCTGACAGTATCTTCTTGATCGGGGCATACAGACCTGAAAATATCGTAAGTACGAAGGAAGGTGTCACTCATCCACTCTCCAAGACTCTGCAGTACATGAACAGGGAAAATCTCTATGAAGAGATATCATTGAGCAGATTAGATGATGAAGATATCGAAGAACTTATAGATACTATAGTAGACACGAGAGATCTAAGCAGTGACTTTATTAATAGGATATATGAAAACTCAGAAGGTAATCCATTTTACGTTATCGAATCGATGAAATTGCTGAGGTCTAAAGGGTATTTTGAGGGTGAAGAAGAAATCAAAGAAAAAATAGGATTCACAGATATACCATCAGAAATTGAGGACGTCGTTCTGAACAGGTTGAGCGATCTATCCGATGAAGATATGTGTATATTGGAAGCGGCCAGTGTCATCGGTAACGAATTCACATCGGATATACTCGATGAACTAGTAGATGTTAATAAACTCGCACTTCTAAGGGCTCTGAATAAGATAGAGAAAAAATACCAATTGATCCATTCTGAAGGGGGGAAATACAGATTCGATCATAATATGGTAAGAGAAACTATCTATAACGGATTAACAGAAGAAACAAGGAGGAAATATCATCTATCGGTTGCGGAGAAATACGCAGAAAAATACGGTGATGATCTAGACGAAGTTATAGAGAAGGTAGCTCACCATTATCTGATGAGCGAAGACGAAAGAGCCGGCAAGTACTTACTGGGTGCTGCGGAGAAATCCAAAGAAAAGTATGCTAACGAAGAAGCAAAAAGATTCTACAAGAACGCTCTAGAGTTTGTAAAGGATGAGGAGGATCTCCTGAAAGTGTATGAAGGCTACGGGGAGGTGCTCTCTTTAACTGGGAATTACCAAGAAGGGATATCGAATTACAAAAAAGCGATAGGGTTCACAGATGACAATAAAAGAAAGGCAGCTCTTTACCGCAAGATATCCTCTGATCACGAGAACATCGGTGAATATGAAAAGAGTCTTGAAGTATGTTCTAAAAGTCTAGAATTGCTCGAAGATGAAAACTCTCCAGAGTACGCCAAACTCCTCAACACCATAGGATGGATCGAGATAAGGAGAGGGAACTATGATGAAGCTACTGAAAAGTTCAATCAAGCATACGAGGTCGTAGGTGAAAGCGGGCATAAAGAACAGAGAGGTATGCTAAAGCACAGTATAGGCACGGTCCAATATCTGAAGGGAGAATACGACGAAGCGATCAGGAACCTGGAATATGCTATCGAACTAAACGAAGAGCAGGATAAAATAGACAATGTCGGTTCATCTTATAACAATCTCGGTCTTGTCTTCTGGAGGAAGGGAGAAACGGACAGATCACTTGAAAGCCATGAAAAAAGTTTGGAGATACGTAAAAAGATAGGCGACGAGAGGGGTATAGCCATGACCTTCGATAATATCGGGAATGTCTATCATGACATGGGGGAGATGGAAAGAGCTCTCGAATATCACAAAAAGGGCTTGAAAAGACGCAGGAAAATAGGGGATGAAAGAGGACTCTCTATCTCTCTCAACAATGTAGGCGGGGTCTACCAGGAGATGGGTGAGCTTGAGAAAGCTATCGAATATCATGAAGAAAGTTTAGAGATCAAGGAAAGATTGGGCGATGAGCAGGGAATAGCCTCGTCTTACAATAATATGGGTGAAGCTTATCATTCTAGAGGAGAACTGGATAAAGCCAAAGAGTACCATGAAAGAGCGCTAGACCTGAGGGAGAAACTCGGGAACGTGCACGGGATTGCTTCTTCGATAAACAATTTAGGAGAAGTATTACGAGATATGGGTGACCTTAAAAGTTCCCAGAAATATTTCAACAAAGCTTTGGTCAAATCAGTTGGTATAGGAGACACTAACAACGAGACCATCTCTCTTAACAACCTCGGGGGACTCCATCTGCTGAAAGGTGAGACCGATAGAGCTGAGCAATATATCTCAAAATCCATGAATTTGAGCTCGGATAAAGGGCACATGAGGTTAAAACCTTTCACGAAGAGGTTGATAGCTAGATTGAGATTAGAAGAAGAGCGATTCGATGTTGCATTAAAACACGCTAAAGAAGCGCTTGATATCTCTGAAGAGATCGATTCCAAGAACGAGATATGCACATCTCTGCGATTGATGGGTGAGATCTCTATCAGAAAAAGTCAGATAGAGGAAGCCGAAGATTATCTTAAAAGGGGATTAGATATGGCTGAGTTAGCAGGGGAGGTCATCGAAAAATCAAAGATGATCTACTTTCTAGGGATAGTTCATAAGGAAATGGGACAGAAAGAGGATTCGATGAGATACCTGGAAAAAGCAATGTCCAAGTTCAAAAAGATCGGTATGCCGTACTGGGTTGATAAGTGTGAGGAAGAGATACAATAGTTGATAGAGAGAGTGCCACTGTTCACAATCACTCACTCTGTTCGTGATTCCAAACGCTCCTTAATCAGAGATTAACTCGCTGGTGGGAATTAGTTGAAAAATAGAGCCACTGACCTCAATAACTCACTACGTTCGTTATTCAGGTCGCTCATTAAAAAAGCAAGTTTTTTAACTCGCTGGTGGGAATTAGTTGAAAAATAGAGCCACTGACCTCAATAACTCACTATGTTCGTTATTCAGGTCGCTCATTAAAAAAGCAAGTTTTTT
>JBNJFO010000163.1:0-3337 GCA_051746905.1 Thermoplasmatota archaeon | reverse complement strand
GGTGGTGTAGAAGCCCTCAAGAACGGGCAGGATTTCGTAGATCACATAATGGGCCACTTCACTAAGCGGAGGAAAGCTATCGTGGAAGGGCTCAACGAAGTACCTGGTATGAGTTGTATCTACCCGAAGGGAGCCTTCTACG
The DNA here is from genome assembly GCA_051746905.1 of Thermoplasmatota archaeon. GTDB lineage: Archaea > Thermoplasmatota > Thermoplasmata > Halarchaeoplasmatales > Halarchaeoplasmataceae > CAZFVW01. The sequence goes on along the minus strand of JBNJFO010000163.1, from coordinate 3,195 downwards.
TATTCCCGAATATCAAGGAGACCGGCATGAAAAGCGAAGAACTGGCCAACTACATGATAGAGGAGGCCGGAGTTTGCCTATTGCCGGGAACGGCATTCGGAGAGCAGGGCGAAGGGTTCCTGAGACTCTCGTACGCTTCATCACTAGATGAGATCGAAGAGGGTATCAGACGTATGAAAGATTCGATGGAAAAATTGTAATTTTTCCATCTTTCCCTCCCTATCTGTCGGGAAGCTATGGAAGAGCTGTAGAGCAAATGTACAACTAAAACCCCTTTCTCCACTTTACTATTCTCCGTATATCGTAGATTGCTGCCATATAACGTCATAAAGTATAAGTAATACTGCGTTCTACGTCATAAATTGTCAAAATACGGTACAAAACGTGGTGCATAGCATGAAGATAGGAGATATATTAGATGAAACAAACGTTGAGGATATCCCGGAACTGATCGAAGTCCTGAGAAGTCATATAGAAACCACTTGGAGTAACTTCATAACATCGAGGGCTTTTTTCAAGGCTAAAGTGGGAGAGAGCGGTCGTATCACTATACCCACGGCTGAAAGGGAAGTTCTTGATATCAAGGAAGGCGACGTGGTACAGGTGATCGTTAGGCCTATAGAGGATGAAGGTAATCCTCATGACTAAGACCGATATCAAAAATTCTTTAAATAATCGTGTTAAATAGGAGAGTTGATAGATATGACTAAAGGGCTGAAGAAAGGAAGATTTGGGTTCTTATCCTCCATCGTCAGTGATAATCCAAAAAAAGTCCTGACCGTGATCATAGTTTTCACAATCATAATGGGGTATTTTGCTTCTGGCATGAGCATGGAAACCCGGGAAGAGTCTTTCAATCCAGAGAGTAAAAAAGGTGATTGGTTAGCACAGGTCCGGGAGGATTTTGGATCATCAGGTGAAAGTGTTCAGGTTGCCTTCGTAGCAGATAACGGCGACGTTTTTACCCGGGAAGTCCTTCTGGATATGATAAACACCAAGATAGCCATGCGTGACGACGAAGTCATCAATAGTACGTTGATGGAGTCCGACGATATGATGGGGGGCTCGAATACATTGGCCGACACGATCGTGTTCGCGAACCTCACCCTACAGATCCAGGATTTCGTGGTCTCCCTGCCGAGTAAAACGAACTCAACGAAGACCACCTTCGAAACGCAGTACCAGATAAATCAATACATGAACTCTTCACTCTCATCCGCCAGTTCTCTGATGTCATCTTCAGACCCCGATGTAGCAGAAAACTCGACTCAGGCTCTGGTCTCCATGGCAGATATAATATCGAATCCATATTCATGGGCGGTCACTTACGAACTACAGTCCGACCTAGCCAACCTGAGTTATGCTCTTCAGGAAGGAAGTACCGAGGAAGTCATATACCAATTGGATGTGTTGATAACTAAATTGAACGGCCTTAAAGACGCCATGGCCGGTACAGATATGGAAAGCAGTGCTGATCGCTTTTTAGATCTGTTCGTCAGCTCTAAAAGCATATTTGAGACGAGTCCAGATCCATCAGAACACCAACAGGCTCGTTCTATGCTGTTGAGCTTCCTCGCCATCGGCGGTGAGATGGGAAAACTCGACATGGATTCAATGTCCATGGATCTTTCTGAGGGGTTGCCCTCTATGGACTTGACTTTAGAGGATAAAAAACAGATGATCGAAAACATGAGTGACTCTGACATCAAGAAAACGGTCATGGATGTGATGAACTATGATCCTACAGAACTCAACGAATCTATAGATGAGATATTGAACGATTTCACTTCCATGCAGGGCACCGCTGGAGAGAGCATCGATGTTCTGGAGGACATGAATGAAACTTTATCAGGAGTGATATCCACCCTACAAGCACAGGGAGATATGGAAAGCGTATCCGCTCTCGCGGATTATCAAAAAGTAGTGGTGACGAATAAAACCATGATGGAGCACTCCATCGTGTCTTTCGAAGAAACTTCGACCATGATGCAATCGTCCAGGTATATCTCGACACAGATATTCTCTTTAAAAGACGGCATAACGATGAGCGTAAGCAAAGATTTTGAGCCTACCAATGATCTTGTTTCTATCAGGGCTGAGAGTGCTATCGGTCTCATAAGAATGAATTCTTCGGTGGATAGGGACACAAGGTTAGAAGCCCAGCAAAACCTCATCGAGCTCTCAAAGGATGTGAGCAGCAGTTCTCGACCGCGTATCTTCGCCTCGCAAGTGATGATGGAAGAGATAAGCGAGAGCGCTAACAGGAGTTTACAGGTTCTACTCCCGATCGCCTTTGTCTTCGTCGTGATCGTCCTTTTCCTAGTTTATCGAACTATCATCGAGACCGCCTTGAGCTTGCTAGCTCTGGGTTTTGCCATCGTCTGGACCTTCGGAGCAGGTGTGCTGTTAGGGTACGAATTCAACCCCATGATAATAGCGGTTCCCGTCCTTATCACCGGCTTGGTGATCGATTACGGGATACACATGGTGATGCGGCATAGGGAGGAGAGGGAAGACGGATACAACCCCGCGGATTCTACCCATATCGCCATCTCTACGGTCGGAGGTGCCTTGTTTTTAACCACATTTACAACCGTTATAGGTTTCCTTTCTAACACCTTCAGCTCGCTCAAAGCCATGCAGCAGTTCGGTATCCTCGCAGCAGTGGGTATCTCGTCGAGTTTCATACTGATGGTCGCAGGACTTCCCGCCGTGCTTCAACTTATCGAAGAGTGGAGAGAGAAAAAAGGAGAAAAGAGGTCTGACAAGAAGATAAATAAATTGACCAAGGAAAAGGGGAAGGACATCATAGGAACTATATTGTCCATACCTGTGGACACTTCCGACAAACACCCGGTTATCGTGATACTGATCGTGGTGATGATAACCGGCGCTTCGCTTTACGGAGTTTTCAATATAGATACCACCTTCGACATAGAAGATTTCTTACCAGAGGACAAACCCCAGAGTGAGAACATCAAATATATCTCTGAACACTATAACATCAGTACATCCTACGCGTACATACTGACAGAAGGTGATCTGGCTGCCAGTGAGTACCTCCATGCCGTGGATCAGACTATGGAGAATCTGAAGGATGACGAGATGGTCTCTAACCCTGGATCGGACACGTCCTCGGTCCTAACGGTCCTTCAAAGCTATGGTACCGCTACACCCGGCAGTCTAAATTATAAC
>JBNJFO010000162.1:0-3374 GCA_051746905.1 Thermoplasmatota archaeon | reverse complement strand
GATATCTCGTAAGCCACACCGAAGTGAGGCTTCTTCTCGAAGGAGAGATCTAAGATCGGTTTTCCCAAGAAACTTGAAGTGGTGTTCAGCTTTTTCAAAAGTGACCCACCCGACCCGAAATCGTCTGCCAGTAAAACCGTTCCACCCTGCAGCATGAATTCGTGAATATGATCTGCATCCGAACTGGTGAATTCTTTATCCGGACCTAAGAATATGTAGGTCGATCTTCTCGGCGGTACCTGATATGAAGATATATCCTTCTGTTCTACTTCGATGCTCTGTCCATTATCCAGTCTCAAGTTCGGTGTGAACGTCCCTGCTTCATAACTGCTGACAGCCAGGTCGCTGCACCCGTTCCACCCTGAATTGTAAACGCTGAAATCCGCCCCCGTCGTCAAGATAGGCGCTGCCATTGTCATCAACAGTATAAGAAGCGATACCGAGATAAGAACGATATACAGCGTTACTTTTTTCAGGAAAGGAGTCATACCGCGAGGTCACCCCATAGATTGTCCATAGCGGAATTGAAGTTCTTGACATCTTTTTCAGCCAATTCTTCACCTGCGAAATAGACTTTTTCGAACAGATCGGTCACCTTCTGGATGTGGGTATCTTTGCCCAATCTATCTTTTAGATCTCGATACACTTCTCGGTGAGTTTTACCCTTGGTTATCCTGACGATATCTTCGGAATCCAACCTCGATAGCAGGGCTGAGTAGGACGATGGGATGTCTTTCCAGTTCGAGGCGGTTGGGGCTCTTCTTTTCTCCTTTTTGAGGAGGGTTGGTTTTTCTTCCCGTGTTGTCTCTTCGACAGGTTCTTCGGGCTGATCTGATCTATACTTGTGATAGATGAGTAATAAGAGCAGTAAAATTCCGATCAAAATAAGGATCAAATTTTTTCTGAGTATCTCGATGATGTTCTCTTTTTCTTCATCCTCGCCATCATCTTCCCCTCCACTATCAGATCCGTCATCATCTCCATCATCATCTCCTTCACCCCCTACCTTGCCTATAACACCATCACCGCTGAGATCTTCTCCCAGGATCTCCTCCAGTTCACCCAGATCGTCCCTTACCATATAATCATCACCCATTATGAACAAGTAAAGAAATCCAGAAGTGCTGTTTCTGTATACCTGGGTGCCGTTGTAGACGGTCCGAAGTTCGTGTAATCCATCAGCTAGGTCTGATATCTCTAGATCAATATCCTTCTCATAACTACCATCCCCTCCGGTCTCTATCGGATCGTCCATATCTCCATCGACAGACAACCACAGCCGTTGTCCTCCTATGCCCTCTCCAGAAGATGAATTCAGAAGGTGTCCGTAGAGTGAGAGTTCTTCTGAGATCTCAGCATATCCATCGCCATGATCCGCTTGAAGGCTCAAGTTTGTGGGCACGGATACTTCGAATTCAACCTCATCGTGAGAAGAAGATATGCTCTCATTCCCTGTGTAACTGACCCATATCTTACCATCACCCCATCTGAAAGAAGAACTGTCGTAGACCAGTTTAAAGCTCCCATCTTCTGATGGTGAAAAACTCCTACCTTCTGCAGCTTCCAGATCAAATCCGTCCATATCTAGGGGAGAATCGGTGGAGAAATTACCATGAACGGTGATCTCCTCGTCGAAGTAGTAATATTTCTTTATCTGGATCTCTATATCCGTTGAATATAGATCTGTATCTACGGTCAGGTTGGAACTGTAGTTGCCGTTCTCCGAGTCGGAAACGTTGATCGTAACGGGTTGTGAAGCGTTCCACGGTATATGGATGGTCTCGTTGTAATAACCGCTTCCGTCGGTTTGGCCCTGATATGTTCCACCGCCACCGACCTCGATCACTATAGTAACGTTAGGGAGGAAACTGCCGTTAGATGAGTAATAGCCTTCCACATCCACGTTTTCTCCGGGGTGCACGGGCGATGGGACGTAGATGGTGATATATCCGGACAACTTTTCGAACAGTGTAAGTAATTCCTCGATCATATCGTGATAATAAGGGATCAACTGGCCTATCTCGTTCAAAGTCTTGTTGAGAGGGGCGGCATCGAAATAAGTTCTGTTCAAGCCCTCTACGCCTTTCTTCAATGCAGGTAACCTCTGTTCCATCTTCTTCAGGTTCCTGCTGGCATCGTTCAAGCTTCTCAGACCAGATAGGAGTCGGCTATCAACTCCTTCATCTACGTAAAGGTTGTAAGATTCGGCGGTCTCGGAAAGGTTCAGTATCAACCCTTTGTGGTTCCTGGTGAAAGATGTCAGGTTCGAAGACACGTGATAAAAAGGAAGGTATAGTTCTTCGAGATACAACGAACTGGGGACCTCATCGGGCATATCCTTGATGATGCGCCTGGCGCCTGCTGTGGTATCTTTAGAATCGTCGGCCAAGAGGTATGAATCTCGGGCTTCTGTGAGGTTGTAAGACTGTTGTATCCGCTCACCTATATTCTGGGTATAGTTGACACGCAGCGTGCTGTTCATGGAATCATATATGAGTTCATAGGTCCTGTTCAGGGACATCAACAGCGCCCGCAGGTCTGTATCCGCGTCATCGAAATCGTCGTGGCTGTCCTGAGATAAAACTGGTGCAACACAAAGGTTCACTACGATCAGTGCGACCAGCAATACCGTCGAGCCCCGTTTCCAGTTCATTTTCATATCAATTAAAGTGCTTTGATTAAAACTTTTGCGATAGTTTTATTATCCATGTTTTTGTTTATCGAGGAAAAATGGAACTGAGAGATATCGGTAGGCCAGAGATAATATCCAAAGTCATAGGGGGGTTATTCATAGCCATCGGTATCTATCTTCTTTTGTTCACGGGTCATCTCAACGCGTCTCTAGGAGCCTTCTTCATAGGTATCTTCACGATCCTCATATTGAACGAACCCACCGTAGAAAGAGAGATAGCTTTCTCGGAACTCGAGAGCAGTGCCTTATCCCTGGAGAAGATATTCGACGACCTGGACGTTAAAGGAAAAGGCGTATTCATACCTCCTCGGGAAGATCTGACGGAAACTAGAGTGTTCGTTCCAGCAGGTGATTTTGAAGGTCTTCCCAGGATATACGACGACATGACCATCGTTCCCGGTGGTAAGGGAAGGACAGGTATAGCTATCCCACCTCCTGGCTACCCGCTTTTGGAAAGGGCAAAAGAGAGATCGGAGTTCGAACCGGAGGGTGAGAGTATCGAGGAAGCTAGGGAGATGATGGGTATGCTGGCCCATGGGCTCGACCTTGCGAAGTCTTTCAGTTTCCGGAAGGAAGGTGATGAATACAAGCTCAGGGTCACCATGGGTGATTATGCCGAGGTCTGTGAGAAGATAAAAGGTTCATCGGAGATGATATGCACTAGAACAGGTTGTCCGATATG
>JBNJFO010000161.1:0-3404 GCA_051746905.1 Thermoplasmatota archaeon | reverse complement strand
GTCCCGTTCAAGGTGACCGACCATGTAGATACATCCGGTAGATCAGTGAGTTCGATCTTCACTATATTCTTGATCATCTGCTCGCTAGTAAGGTCATCCCCTACGAGTCTGAGCGGGAAGTCGCCTTCTGGCAACGGTTCTCCGTTCAAGGTGTTAGCTACGAGTAAAGAATCGTTCCTGGCGACCTGTTCCGAAGGGAATGAATGAGAGTAACCATCTCCTGCTATGACTTTTACCTTGTAGCCCTCATCCGCGAGTTCCGAGTTGAACATGTAATGTCCATCTGGATCGTCGGCACCGTCCATAGCTGATACCAGGATCCAAAGAGGTAATCCACCGTAGGCATCTTCTCCGTCTTCGTAGGTGGTCTCGTGGTGATCGCAGGTAGCTGCACTCTCGAAGGTCTGTTTGTCCATAGTGTTCGATTCCAGTCCTTTCAACTCTAGAGTCCAATATTCCTGACTGGGTTTTACACGGATATATCTGACCATCTTGGCCCAGAAGTGCCCATCAGTTATCGGTACGTCCTCCCCGACTGCGACGAGTCGTAAAGGTCCCCCGTGGAGTTCTTCTTCTCCGATCTCTTCGTAAGCTAGGATCGGTGTGACATCTTCTCCGCTGGTCGGGTTACCTTGATCGTCATAGGTCTTGAAACCGCCTTGGATCTGTTCGTTCGAGTAAGTCATAACGTAGCCGTCGCTGGCTTCGACTTCCAGAGTATAATCATCTCCGCTGTAAATGTTGGAGACCAAACTGGAAACGTTCACACCCTTGTATTCGTATGGTCCTTCGAAGTTACCTGCTGAATTGAGGAACGCACCTTCACCTGTGTAAGAGTTCATGTCTTGGATCTGTTCAATGGAATAATCGTGACTGGTCGTTCCTTCTAGAGTTAGAGCTGTTTCGGTATCAGAGTAAACGTCTTTCTGGACTTCGATCTTCTCGATGTTCTTCACCCACAGGGAACCCGCTGAAGTCTGTCTGTTGAATTCTGACGTGATTGATCTCGTGACGTTCAGGTCATCGTTGCTGAATTCCCCGTCATCCGGTAGAACGGCTATCATGGGACCTTCCTCCCAATCCGGTACTTTGTCGCCGTTCTCCGAGTAGGCCAGTATGAGATCGCCCAGGATGGTCTCTTTCTCACCCGTCGGGTTGACCTGCTCGTAGGAGTACTTCTGTGAATATCCGTCTGAAGCCGTAACTTTGAGAATATCGTTGGAATCCATGTCTGTTATTAGTTCATTCAGTGGAACACCCTCGTAATCCGCTTCTTCGTTCCAGTTCCCCATCCTGTTCTGGTATTTGGATGATCCTGAAACGGTTTCCATCTCTTCTAGGTCGCTCAGGGTCATATCATCACCTTCTACTGTAACCAACCCATCGGATGACTCCTCCGTGCAACCCATGAACATGGAAGCCGTTATCAATACGATGGCCGTTATCGCTAGTACCTTCAACTCTTTATCATCAAACATTTGAATACCTCGTTATGCTTTCTCAAGCATATCCCATATTTTACTCTTTCCCTAAGGAAAAGTTATATGGGCGGTTCTGAAGCATCACACGCTCTTTAAGGGGGTAACTATATAAGTGAGCAGCACTAGGATAGGTTGTAATGAAATATAGACAGGAGGTGAACTAGATATGAAAGGAAAAGTTAAGTTTTACAATACGATGAAGAATTTTGGATTTATCGAACCTGAAGATGATAGTGAAGATTTGTTCGTTCATAGAAACGATATAGAAGGTAACTATTTACAAGAGGATGATGAAGTAGAATTCGATGCAGAAGAGGGAGAAAGAGGCCCCCGTGCTGTAAACGTGAAAAAGATCGAATGATTGATTTTTTTTCTTAACGTGAGTTAGAAACCCCAACTTTTTTCTTTTTTTATTATATTTTATGATGGAGTAGTAGATCTGTTGAGCTGTATCGCTTGACTAAAAGACTATATGCGGATATTCGATGTTATCCGGATGGATATTGTAAGGTATGTTGAGGGGAACGAGCGGGTGTTTGCGCTGTCCGTTGTGGGGTGGGTGTTGACGATGATGGATCTGTATCTTTCTTTCGTGTTGACCCAGATGGGTTACATCGAGGCCAATCCTGCTATGTATCATATCTCTAACGTGTATGGCCTGTGGACATTCGTGTTGGTCAATATGGTTCTGTCCGTTCTAGTGCTTGGATTTTTGACATGGGGTTCTCTCGAGAAGGTGGAGGGCAGGTGGAAATATATTCCCTTATTGATCTACTGCGTGGTGAGGGGGGCTGCGGTGGTCAACAATGTGTGGCTGTTTTGGGTGGGGTGAATCGATAACTATTTAAGTTTGTATTACATATTGATACATAAGTGGTATGCGATGGGTACTAAAAGTTTAAAAAATGTTCAAGCCAGGGTCCCAGAAGAACTCTACGAAGAGATCGATAGGAGGATCGAATCCGGGATGTACGCGAGTAAGAGTGAAGTTATCAGAGAAGCTCTGAGGAAGATGTTCGCGGAACAGAGCAGGAGCTTTTTGAGAGATCTGGTAGAGGAGTTGGAGATCACCAAAGAAGAGATGCTGGACGAATGGATCAAGGTCAGAGAAGGTAGTTAAGAAGATGATCTCTGTTTTTGTGGATACCAATATCATTATCTCGGGTATCTTCTTTTCCGGTTTGGAAGCGGAAGTTTTGAGATATAAAGATATCAAACTTGTATCAGCGGATATATGTAGAGAGGAGGCCCTGGATGTAGCTGAAAGAAAATTCGACGTGTTGAGCTCGAAGTCCTTGGAAAAAGTCCTCCACGAAGTTGAAGAAGCTCTCATGGACATAGATTTTATCGAGAGGAAGGAGTATGAAGAAAAGATCCAAGAAGCTGAATCATTGGTGGGTGGTGAGAACGACTCTAAGGTCTTAGCAGCGGTGCTGCACGTTGAACCGGATCATTTCATAACGGGAGATGGTGATTTTGATAACGAAGAAGTTAGGAAGAGGGTGGATCTGAAAACGAGCCGAGAGTTGTTAGACAAGATCGATTGACAAGTGATCACTTTCTAGTTGCTTACGATAGATCTAGATAATTCTTCCCTCAGATCTTCCATGAACCGTTCGTATTCCCCTTCCTCATACAGATCTTCTTTCTTCTGATGGTAGTCGATCGGCTGGTCCGGGAACGGATCGTCTTCGTATCTGGGGTAGAGATGTATGTGGAGGTGAGGGAGCGTGTTACCGTGTATCTCGTAGTTGATCTTTACAGCGTCGGTTACTTCTTTGAGTGCTTCTGCGCAGACAGAGACGTCCTTCATTATGTTGAACAGTTCCTGGTCTGCGAGGTCGAAGAGTTCCGGTCCGTGGTATTTGGCTGTGATGTGACAGGTGCCTTTGATCGGTTCTACGGGGCTGGAGTTGACCCACG
>JBNJFO010000160.1:0-3502 GCA_051746905.1 Thermoplasmatota archaeon | reverse complement strand
AAAAAGAGTTTGAAAGAGTCCGATCAAAAACTCAGGGAAAGCCGTAAAAAATACCAAAAGATCTTTTATGATTCTCCTGTAGGGGCTTTTCATTATAACAGGAAAGGCGTCATAACTGAATGCAACGATAGGTTCGTGAAGATAATAGGCTCTTCTAGAAAGGCTGTGATAGGACTCGACATGCTCAACGCCCTCGATAATGCTGATTTGATAGATGAGGTAAGATCCTCTTTAGAGGACGGCGAAGGATATTACGAAGGGGAATACACATCTGTGACCGGGGATAAAACGATCAATGTAAAAGTTTTTCTTAAAGGCATCGAGGATGAAGACGGCCGGATAAATTCAGGTATAGGATTGGTCGAGGACAACACTGAAAGAAAGGAATACGAACGTGAATTGAAGCGGAAGGAGAGGTATCTTGATCGTACTCCAACGTATATCACAGTGATCGATGAAGAAGGTGAGATGAAATATCATAGTTATCCTTCTAATAAAATAACAGGATTAGACCCTAGCAAAATCATTGGGGCCGAAGCCATCGAATTTGTTCATCCCGAAGATAGAGAAGATGCAATGGAGATGTTTTCGAAGGTTTTTGAAAATCCCGGTGAAGAGTACAGGACAGAATTACGAGGAAAGGTTGAAGACGGCTGGATATGGCTCGAGATAAGGGCGGTCAACTATCTGGATGATCCTGAGATAAATGGGATAATAGTGAGTGCTCAAGATATCAGCGATAGGAAAGAGATTGAGGAGGAATTGCAAGAGAGTGAAAAGAAATTTAGAACAGTTATCGAGAATTCAGCGGATGCGATATTTTTAACGGACCAGGAAGGAAATTATACGTACGCAAACGAAGCCGCTTCAGATCTACTCGGGTATTCTAGAGAAGAGCTTATGGAGATGAACATTGTAGATATCATACCTGATAAAGATGTTGAGAATGGACTAGAAATCTTTGAAAAAATGTTGGAGGAGGAACAGGTGTTAACGGAGATGACCCTATTAGCTAAGGACGGAACAGAGATCCCAGTTGACCTTAACGGTGTCTTGCTGCCGAACGGGAAGATCTATGGAAGTTGTAGAGATATCACGGAGAGGAAAGAAGCTGAAGAAGAGTTGAAGAAACAGGAGGAAAAATATCGCTCCATATTTGAACAGTTCCAGGATCTATATTATCGAACTGATCTTGAAGGGAACATTGAAGAGCTCAGTCCGTCCGTAGAAGATCTTTCAGGATACAGTCGAGACGAGCTTATAGGAGAACCTGTTAGTAAGGTTTACTTAGACCCTGAAGAGCGGGCGGAGCTGTTGAATGAATTGTTAGAAGATGGCGAAGTGAAGGGCTATGAAATGAAGCTTAAGAAAAAGAGCGGTGAAACAGCCATAGTTTCTGTTAATTCACATCTGGTAAAGGATGAAGATGGTGAGGTAAAGGGTGTAGAGGGGACTATCAGAAATATCACAGAAAAGAAAGAGGCTGAAGAAAAACTTCGAGAGAGTGAACAGAGATTGGATCTAGCCCTCAAGGGAGCAGAACTGGGCGTTTGGGACTGGAACGTGAAAACGGATGAAGTACAATATAGTGAACGGTGGGCGGAGATGCTCGGGTATAGTCATGATGAGATAGAACAGAACCTGGCTTCTTGGGAAGAACGGCTGTATCCAGATGAACGATCAAGGGTCAAAGAAGAATTACAAAGACATCTAAAGGGCGAGACAGAGATATATAAAACAGAACACAGGATGAAAACGAAATCGGGAGATTGGATCTGGGTAAAAGATGTAGGAAAGTGTTTGAAAAGAGATGTAAACGGAGAACCGGTAAGAGCAACAGGGATAATTGAAGATATAACTGATCGGAAGGAATTTGAGGAGAAATTAAGAGAATCTGAGAAAAGACACAAAGAACTTTCTGAAGAACTAGAAAACATACTGGATCATATACCAGGCCTGGTCTATTATAAAGATACAGAAAACAATTTTATCAAGGTCAATAAGAAACTAGCTGAAGCACATGGCATGTCTAAAAAAGAGATGGAGGGAAAGAATCTATTCGACTTATATCCAGAAGAAGAGGCCCAGAAGTACCTGGAAGATGATAAAGAAGTCATGGAGAACAGGGAACCGAAGTTGAACATGATAGAGCCCTGGTCCCCAGACGAGGAAAGATGGATGAGTACCAGTAAGATACCGTACATAGTAGGTGGTGAGGTAAAGGGGATAATAGGTATATCTATAGATGTGACAGAAGAGAAAAAGAACCGGGAGAGAGCAGAACTCCTGCACACCATATTACGCCACGATATAAAGAACAAAGCCCAGGGAGTACAGGGTTACCTTCAATTACTGGAGGAAAGAGAAGAACTTTCAGAAGATTCAAAGGATTTCCTTGAAGGAGCACTCACAGCGAACAAAGAAAGTGTAAACCTGATACAGAAGGTGAGACTGCTTCTGAGTGCTCAGGAAGAGGAGACAAAACCCGTCCAGATAGTTTTTACTATCAGAAATGCGGTCGAATCGAATGAGGCGATGGCTGAAAGGATGGGGATCGATCTGTCACTGAATTGTCCATCGACAGAATGTAAGGTAGAAGGTGGTTCTCTGCTTGAGGAGGTCTTTTACAATATCATCGAGAACTCGATCCGTCATTCTGGCGGGAGCAGGATAAAAGTAAATGGAGAGGTGAAAGATGATGAAGTAGTTTGCAGTATCGAAGACGACGGAAAAGGTATACCAGACGATAAGAAAGAGACTATATTCGAAAAAGGGTACACCACCGACGAAGAGAGAGGGACCGGACTGGGTCTGTTCCTCGTGAAGAACCTGCTGGAAAGTTACGGTGGAGATATCGAAGTGAAAGACTCCAAGCTTGGAGGGGCCAGATTCGACGTGCATCTGAAGAAGGCTTGATAGGGATATTTATGAACGAAGCGCCCTGATATTTAGGGAAAAATGTTATATGGTTCAGGAATCTTAAACTTAATTTGCCGACGGGTCAAGTGACATGATAAAGATATTGATGGTTGACGATGAAGAGGCTTTCCTAGAGCAAGCTAAGATATTTTTAGAGAAACTGAGAGATGATTTTTCAGTAAATTATGTTGAAACGGTAGATGAAGCACTGGATGAATTAAATGAGGAAGAATACGATGTCATAGTCTCGGATTACATGATGCCCCATAAGAACGGTTTGGATTTTTTAAAGATCATCAGGGAGGAAAAAAAGAGCGACATCCCCTTCATTATGTTCACCGGCAAAGGCAGGGAAGAAGTGGCCATGAAGGCACTCAATCTTGGTGCGAATAGATACCTGCAGAAAGGTGGTGATCCGAGCAGCCAGTACTCTGTTTTGGCAGAGGCGATAGAGCAGGAGGTTAAGCACTACGAAACCAAGAAGAATTTAGATGAGAGGAAGAAGCGGTTCGAGAGAGCGATCATGTATGCACCGTATCCAGCTATGCTTCATGCAGAAGACGGTGAAGTGATATCTATCAAC
>JBNJFO010000159.1:0-3523 GCA_051746905.1 Thermoplasmatota archaeon | reverse complement strand
GGATACGGATTTGGAGATGACGATATACTCAATATAGATCTAGTAGCCAGTTATTTCAACTTCGTCAACAGGATCGCCCTCGGGTTGGGAGTCGAATTCTTACCGGAAGAAGTAAAAGGATATGATTACTGAGGTATGATGATGGCTTCGTTCGTATTAGAGATAGCAGGCAGTTTATTAATAGCAGTACTGGGATTTCTGGCTTTGATCAAGATATTCCGAAGTGCTAAGGCTAGGAAACAGGTATGGGACGCCTTCAAGGATGTCGAGGAGAACAGCGAGCTTGAAAGGCGTGAGGGACTCAGTACGTCCTACGGGATGCCGGACCTGGTAGGGGAGATAGAAGGAAGGAAAGTTTACATCCACCCAGTTCGATCGAGGAGAGGGAAAGGAGCTAGACCGTCTAAAACTATCTACGCCGTTGAGAGCGGTATCGACTTGGACGAGAACATAATAATATCATCTCCAGAAACGACTGAACAGGATGAAAATCTGGCCTCGCTGGACGTACCCAAGTTAGAACGATACGGATTGAAAGTCGACACGGAGAGGCACGATAACCAGGAAGTTGTCGACAACTTGATAACCAAAGACGTGGCGAACAAGATCAACCGTATCGTGGTCAAGAACGGAGATGATTTCAGAGCGCTCATCTTGGAGCCTGGGATTGTGATGTTCAGCACTTTCAATATAGAGATCGATCGTGAGAAGATGAAGGAAAACCTGGAGGACACCGTGAAACTGGTTGAATCTATGGAAAAGGATTACCCCGACCTAGAAGAAGATCTGAAGAACGAGAGGATAATAGAGTTGAAAAATGTGAGTAGGACCGTATATCTGGACATGGCTATCATGTTGGGGGTCGTCGGTGCTTCATCGTATGTTTTATACACATCGCTGATCGACTTTTCGTTCTTGTTCATGAACTTCGGTATCATGTTGTTCTTACTTGGTACATCCAGATTGTCCTCTATCGTGTATACGAGGGGATGGCTGAAGGGATAAATGATTTAGTTGAGTAAGATGGTTGGTTGATCCATGAGCGAAATCAAGTTCGGGATATGCGGTGATATCGATGTCCAAAATACCTCAGATGAGGACGATCCATTGGTCACTCTCAGTGAGGACAAGGTAGGAGAATTGATCTATGAGATCAACAGAGGTGGTGCATACAAAGAAGAATTGTCATCGTCTCATCCAGATCTCAAAGAAGATATCGATAAACTGGTCGATCTCGGTTTTCTCAGAGAAGAAGACGGTTCGTTGACGGTGAATTTCACCTTCATCGATGAGGAAGATATGGAATACATAATCGATACGACGGACAGGTACGCTTCTGGTCTCACTGAAAGGCTGATGGTTAAAAAAGAGAAGATCTTCTCGATCTTAGACCGATATGAAAACAAAAATATCGATAAACAGAAACTGTCCTTCATCATCATCGGTTGCTATATATTGGACTGGAGTATGCTGGAATTTTTTAGATCAAGGGGTATCGCCGACCATATGAAAGAGCAGCCCGGTGGGAATCGATATCTATTATGGGGTGAGAGTGAATACGAGGGGTCCTTAAAGGAGATATATTGGGGTGGTCATTCGTTTCACCATGGGGGATACAATTTTCACACGTTCGGCGATCACAGTGAGAAGACCAGAAGATACGCACTACCCGACCTCATCTATGGTTTCAGAGACCTGGATTTCGAAGGATGGGGAGCGATGAAGGGTCTCCTTTTCGAGAAGAGGAAGGATCTGCTTGTTGATCTTGGTGAACTTATGGATTTGATCGGTAAAGACGGGATATCAGTTGAAGGGATAAACGACCAAGGATCATCGAAACAAATTGAGTTCTTGAAGAAGATAGATTATATCGGGCAGAGGGTAGAAGATGGCAAAGAATTCCTGTTCCTAAAGATACCGTACTTCGATGAAAACGACATCGGGTCTATGAAAGAGATCGTTAATGAACTAGCTCCGACGCTGGAAAGATGGTTCGATGAAAATCTGGTTGAGATAGAAAAAGATATGCAGGATATCAAACCCATAAAGAACGGAGTGCCATTCGATGAAGTCTTCATCCAGATATGGCATTACATCTTCGGACTGACGAACAAACACCTTGCCGAACGGGGTATCATCTACGATACCTACTCAAAAAGATCCGATCATAAAGGATACCTCCCGGCCCTGATAAAGGGAGATGTTCTCGATGAAATAGAAGAAGAGGTCAAGAGGTGATATTATGGAATACAGGAAGTTAGAGGGTAAAGAAATTTCGGAGATCGGTATGGGATGCTATCCCCTGAGTGGGGCATATGGGCCAGTGAAAAATTCAGCCTATGAGAAAGTTCTGAACAGGGCGGTCGAACTAGGTATAAATTTCTTCGACACGGCCGACACATACGGAGCGAAAGCTGAAGAGATCTTAGGTAGAGTCGTGAAATCACATAGAGAGGAGATTGTTCTCCAAACCAAGGTAGGCATAACACAAGGGAGCAAGCCAGACCTATCTTATGACAGCCTTTACTCAGCTTGTGAAAAAAGTCTAGAAAGGCTGCAGACCAGCTATATCGATTACTACCTCATACACTTCAGCGACCCGGAAACTCCGGTGAAAGAGACCATCGCAGCCATGGAGGACCTTAAAGATGATGGTATGATAAGAGGATACGGAGTCGGCCATATATCTTTTGAAGAGTTGAAAGATTACCACAAAAAAGGAGATATATCAACAGCCATGATGGAACTAAGCCCTGTTGAGAGAGGGGCTAGACAGAGGTTACTTCCATTCTGCGAGGAAAACGGTATCAACGGTATAGCTTTCAGCGTGACCGGGAGAGGTATGATGACAGGTAAATTCAGGGAAGTGCCTGACTTCGAGAAAGGAGATATAAGGAACATCGATCCACTCTTCAAACACGCTAGATTTCAGTCAGCCCTCAGGGTTCTAGATAAGTTCGAAACTCTTGCTGAAAGATATGAAAAGACACCCGTCCAGGTAGCTATCAATTGGGTTCTGAACCAACCGGGAATAAAGTGTGCGCTCACCGGCCCTTCATCTAAAGAGCATCTCGAAGAGAACATAGGCGGCTGTGGGTGGAAGATATACAAAGAGGACCTAGAAGAGCTAGAGATGTTCTTCGAAGGGGAAGATGTAAGGTTGAGAGAAGAAGAGTTGGAAGTCATAAAAAGGATATTGACACAGGAAAAAGAAGGTATGGAACCCTCTAGATTCATCGGTGATCTGGTCTACTCCATCGAATCATCCATTAAACACCAGATAGTAGATGAAAAAGAAGTTATCCCACTTTTCCGCAGAGTGTTATCTATGCGTGGAGATCCCGGTAAAGACTCATTAAGAGAGGTTCAAAAAGATCTGAGAGATATCATACTCTAGACCACATGCCCTTCAATCTTTTAGTCCCCCACAAGCTGTTGATCTCGTACACCGCCACTACTTTTTCATAGATATCTATCAGGTTGAAAGAGTTACCTCTGATGCTCCTTTGATACACGCTACTCA
>JBNJFO010000158.1:0-3542 GCA_051746905.1 Thermoplasmatota archaeon | reverse complement strand
TCTTCAGATATCTTTTCTATCTCGCTCTCTTCGACCCTATCGAATGAAGGCATCTCACCGAATTCGGGATTCTCTTCGTAGAAATCTATCACCTGCGGGTGCTCTCCTCTAAGGAACTCGTCGAAATCCATCCCGTCAGCTTCGTCATCGAACTCTGAGATCAGGTCATACTTGTTCCCCAACGTTATCACCGGTATCTCCCCGACGGTGTCATACAATCCATCTATCCAATCCGATATGTTTTCTAAAGTTTCTTTTCTCGTCATATCGAATACAAGTAGTGCGCCCTTAGAACCCATGTAGTTTGATGCGTGCAGTTTTGAGAAGGTTTTCTGGCCGTGTATATCGACGATTATCAGCTTGAGGTTGATAACGAAATCTTCCACAACCCCTCTATAAACGATCTCTTTTTTACTGGTTTTCGATCCTATCGTGGATATGTATTCATCGCTGTATTCATCTTTCACGAACCTCCTCACAAGCGAAGTCTTACCGACAGCTCCGTCACCCAATAGAACTATCTTAGCGATAACGTTTTTTTCCATGTCCGTAGAGTGAATTGTTTAATACTACTAAAAGATTATCACGTTCAGATATCAACACTGGTCGCAATCCGTAATCGTTAATTATCATCTATCATATACCACCCCAAGCTTCCGATAAATGAGAGGGCTCCGAGGATGGAATCTAAGAATAAGTTAGATCTGAAATTTAAAGGTCGAGATGATGAATTAGAGGACCTGATAGAGATCTATCACGAGGCGGTGAACGGCTCTTTATCTACCGTGTTGATATCCGGGGAGGCCGGGGTGGGTAAGACCAGGTTGGTCGACGAATTGATATCGGAAGTATCAAAAAAAGATGAAGAAGCAGAACTGATCCGAGGGTGGTGTCTACCGGATACCATCGAACCTCTGATGTCGGTGAGGAAGGCCCTGAGGAACGCCGACCTGCAGTATCTGATATCTGAAGAACCTCCACCCAAAGTCCTATCGGTCTATCTCATGAACAACTCGGGACTCTTGTTGAACAAGGCGGAAAGAGAAGAATCCGGTTTGGACTCGGACATATTCGCTTCCATGCTTTCCGCGGTGGAGAACTTCGTTTCCGATTCTCTGACTCTAGCGGGACAAGAGCAGGAGGGCAGCAGTCTCAATTCTATAGGATACGGGAGCTACAACATATTGATACAATCTACGGAGGATTTTTCACTCTCAGCGGTCATCGACGGCACTACCAGCGAGTTCCTCCTGGAAGATATGAACGACACACTGGGATCGGTAGATAAGAGATATCAAGATTGGGACGGTGATATCCAGAAGACAGACGAACTGCTCCCGAAGCTCAAGTGGTTCATAGAGTCGGGTAAATACGATGGAGAATACCTTGTTGACGACCCCAAGCTCAAACAGGAGAACCTGTTCGATAATTTATTACTGGGTCTTCAGAGACTTTCAGAAGAACACCCGCTGCTCTTTTTCATAGATGACATACAGTGGGCGGATTCCAACACCCTGCTGCTCCTGCACTACCTTTCCAGGAACTTGGAAGAGAACAGGATACTCCTGATAGGAACTTATAGACCGGAAGATGTTTTCGAAGAGAGGGAAGCCAGGTCCCATCAGCTTTTGAAGACCATCCAAAACATGCGGAGGGAAGGCCTCTTCGAAGAATTGGAGTTGAATAGGCTCGATAGATCGTCGTGCCAAGATATTGTGAGTTCGTTCTTTGAAAACATGGACACCCAGACAGAGTTCATGGACAAGATATATCACGAATCGGAGGGCAACCCGCTTTTCCTCATCGAGGTATTACAGATGTTGGTCGCCGAGGGCTATATAACCGAAGAGGACGGTTCTTGGAAGTTGTCCAAGCCCATGGATAAGATAGACCTACCTTCCAAAGTCTATGACGTGATAGAGAGGAGACTGGACAGGCTGAAGAAAGAACAAAGAGATCTTTTAGATTGGGCCAGTGTGGTGGGTGAAGAATTCACGTCAGATATATTGAACGCTGTCTCGGATCAGAACAAAATGAGTATATTGAAAAGCCTCAACAACATCGAGAATTCCCACAACATCATACATTACGATGAAAGGAAGTATCGGTTCGACCACAGCAAGATGAGGGATATCCTCTACGGAAGTATCGGGGGAGAGCTCAGGCAGGAATACCACAGGATGATAGCACAGGGTTATCAGGAGCTTTACGAGGATGATGAGGAAACCATCGTCGATGAACTCGCTCATCACTTCTACCGGGCTCAAGATGGTAGAGCGGTAACTTACATGATAGAAGCCGCTGAGAATGCAACGGAGAGCTATGCCAACGACGAAGCTATCAAGTTATTGACGGACTCACTCTCTCTTATAGAGGAAGATAAGAAAGTGGCGGATGTAAGAACGAAGCTCGGAGACCTTTATTTCAGAAAGGGGGAATTCGAGGGAGCTGTGGAAAGTTACGAAGAAGCTGTTGAACATGAAGATGATCCGATAGCGAAAGCAGGGATCTATCAGAAGATCGCTCACGTGCCCAACCGGAAAGGCGAATACAAACAGAGTAGAGATATCTGTGACAAAGGTCTCTCATTGGTTGAGGAAGAACAAGTTATAGAGAAGTCTAGACTCCTGAGAACGAAAGGATGGACATATCTCAGGGAGGGAGATCACGACACGGCTGAGGATATTTTTGATCGAAGCCTCAACATCGCTGAAGAGTTGGGCGATGAGAAAGAGCTAGGCGAGATCTACCACTCCTTCGGGACTTTATACTTCTCACAGGATCAGTATCAGAGGGCGCTGGAGAACTTCGATAGATCTAAAAGATATCGGGAAAGGGTTGGTGATCCGATAGGCATATCCAAGACACTGAACAACGAGGGAAACGTCTATGACGACCTGGGTGAGCTGGATAAGGCACGGGAATGTTATGAAGAGAGTCTGAGACTTGCAAAGAAGATCGGAGATAAATATACCATCGCCGCCACCTTGAACAACCTCGGGATAATCCACTGGTTCAAAGGTGAATTCGATAAAGTCCTGGAGTGCCAGGAAGAGAGTTTAGAGATGTTCAAAAAGATCGGCGATATGAGGACGATATCGATACTTCTGAACAACATAGGGAACATCTACCAGGATCGGGGCGAATTGGATAAAGCTCTTGAAAACTACCAAGAGAGTTTGAAGATAGCCGAGGATATGAAAAATAGATCTGCGGTGACTCACCCCCTAACGAACATAGGCCTGGTTTACATGGATAAAAGGAAGCACGATGAAGCTTTGCCATATTTCGAGAGAAGTCTCAAGATGAGTTTGAAGAACAAGGAAAAGCATCATTCTGTAACCAACAGATGCGGTTTGACAGAAGCTTATCTTTCTCTAGGTCAAATAGAGAATGCGAGGGAACATGCCGAGGAGGGACTGCGCACTTCAGAAGAGATCAGCAGCAAGACGATGATCGGGAAGAGCAAGTTGTATCTAGGCATGGTCTGTAGGTCTGAGGAAGATCTCGATACGGCCTGTTCACATCTTCAAGATTCTATC
>JBNJFO010000157.1:0-3545 GCA_051746905.1 Thermoplasmatota archaeon | reverse complement strand
TACCATGAACAGCCAGCCCGACGGATCTTTCCCGGCACATGACCCAGAGCCCACGAAAAAGAACCTAAAAGATCTGGGCAAGCTGGTAGTAAAGACAGGGGCGGATATCGGCCTGGCACACGACGGAGACGCAGATCGCTTAGTAGCATACGACAGCCAGGGAAATTATCTAGGAGGAGACCAACTCCTAGCACTCTTCGCCTCACAGTTCACAGATAAAGTCGTCGTCCCGATCAATTCTTCAATGGTGATAGAAGAGCTGGTCAACGAGGTCATCAGAACAAAAGTGGGAGACGTATTCGTAGCAGAACAACTGAAAGAACACGATGCCCAGTTCGGTGGAGAAGCTTCAGGTACCTGGATATTCCCACAGATGAGTTACGCACCCGACGCCATCTACGCCGCTGCATACTTAGTAGATCTATCGGAGAAGATAGACTTGAAGGAAAAGATAGGTGAACTCCCATCTTATCCACAGGAAAGAAAGTCCTTCGAGATAAAAAACAAGGAAAAAGTGATGGACGAACTCAAAACTATCTACAAGAACAGATACTCCCAAACAGATCTCAATTTCGTAGACGGGATCAGGGTGGAATACGAGAACGGTTGGAGCCTCACTAGAAGATCCGGTACGGAACCGAAGATAAGGATAACCGTAGAAGCACAGAATCAAGAGGATTTGGACGATATCTTTAAAAAGTCTAGATCCCTCCTTGAAGAGGTGACAGGATGAAGGCTTTCATATTGGCCGCTGGCCAGGGAACCCGCATGCGACCGTTGACGAAGAACACGCCGAAACCTCTTCTTCCAGTAGCTGGAAAACCCATACTCAAGCACAATATAGAACTACTCAGGGAAAGGGTGGACGAGATAATCGTACTGGTAGGATGGAGAGCTAAGCGTATAAAAGATACCCTGGCGTACTCTGAAGAAGATATCATATTCGTCAAGCAGGAAAAACAATTAGGAACAGCACACGCCATCTCCAAAGCGGAAAAATACATAGAAGATAAATTCATCTGCTTGAACGGGGATATCCTACTTCCAGACGACGTTATCAATGATTTCATCGACGAATTCGAAGATACAGATAAGTCCCTGATAGGTATGGCTGAAGTAGAAGATCCATCTGAATACGGAGTGATAGAAACCGATGAAGATGGCACCGTGAAAGCCCTGGTAGAAAAACCGTCAGAACCTCTATCCAACATGGCTAACGCGGGTATATACGGTTTCGATACAGGTATATTCGACGCCATCAGAAAGACGACAAAATCACCACGGGGAGAATACGAGATAACCGACTCCATGGAGTTCCTCATAAAAGAAAAGAAACTCAAAGGGTTCTCCATAAAGAAAGAAGACTGGGTAGAACTATCACGTCCCTGGGAACTGCTCTCAGCCAACAAGAAATTACTCTCATCTGATTTTAGTTGTATAAAAGAGGGTAGGAAAGGGCAAATAGAAGACAATGTTCATCTGGAAGGCTTCGTCTCCCTGGGAAAAGACGCAGTAATCCGGGAAGGTACCTACATCCAGGGTCCCGCTTGTATAGGCGAGGGTTCCGACATAGGTCCCAACACATACATAAGGGGCTGCACCACGATAGGCAAGAACTGCAGGATAGGAGCAGCCGTCGAGATAAAGAACTCCATCGTGATGGACGGCACCAACATACCCCATCACAACTATGTAGGAGACAGTGTCATCGGCCGTAACTGCAATTTCGGCTCTGGAACGAAGGTCGCAAACCTCAGACTCGATGAAAGAAATATAACCGTCACCCACAGGGGAGAGAAGATCGATACGAATCGCAGAAAGCTCGGGGTGATAATGGGCGACGATGTCAAGACAGGCATCAACAGCATGATAAACACCGGGACCATAATAGGTGATGGGACCTTCTTGGGACCTGGTGCCGTAGCCGATGGTGAGATAGGAGAAAATAGTAGGATACAATGAAGATAGCTCAACTGACACCGTATTTCTATCCCCATCTAGGGGGTGTAGAATCACACGTGCTGGAGTTATCGAAACAGCTCATAGTGAGAGGCCACGATGTCATCGTGGTTACAACCAAGTTGGAGGGCACGAAAAGGAAAGAGAAAGTGGAGGGCGTACCGGTAAGGAGGGTCGAACCCCTGACGATCCAGTATTCTACTCCCGTCGTTCCCGATGTAAGAAAAGTCCTTTTAGATCTAGATTACGATCTGCTCCACAGTCACTCACCCCCTCCATTGATGTCATTCTTCGGTGTAAGGTGTGCTGACAGGAAAGATGTCCCCTTCATTTTAACATATCACTGCGATCTTGAACTCCAAAATATCTTCGGTCCCGTGATGGTACAGCTCTACCAAAGGACTTTCGGGACATACACTGTAAGTAAAAGTGATAGGATAGTGACCACTACAAATTCGTACGGCGCAACTTCCAGAGCTGTTTGGCACGAAGAAGCTGATATCATACCCAACGCCGTCGATTCACACCGTTTCCACCCCAGTAACAGAGGTGAAGAGATCCGAAAAAAACACGACCTCGGAGATGACAATGTGGTCATGTACGTCGGGAGGATCGTGTATCACAAGGGACTCGAGTACTTCGTGGAATCCGCAAAATATCTAGGGGATGATACCAAATACATCCTGGTGGGAGAAGGGGATTTCATGCCTGAACTCAAGAAGATAGTGAAAAGGGAAAAATTGGAAAGCAAGGTCATCTTCGCCGGGCGTGTGACCAACGAAGAACTGCCTAAATACTATGCGGCTACAGACGTATTCGTTCTACCTTCAGTATCACGTTTAGAAGCCTTCGGAATAGTGACCATGGAAGCTATGGCCTCGGGGATTCCAGTGGTCGTTTCAGATATCCCTGGAGTCAGAGAAGTGATCACGGAAGGACGCCATGGCCTTCTGGCAGAACCCATGAACTCCAAAGATATCGCTGGAAAAGTGAGAACCATACTAGAGAATCCGGACATGGCGAAGAAGATGGGCAAGATGGGTAGGAAACGGATCGAAGAAAAGTTCACCTGGGAGAAGGTCGCTGAGGAGATCGAAGAGGTCTACGAAAAAATACTCTAAGTCCTTATTTCAACACTTCTAGTTCTATCTTTCTACCGTTCCAGTCATAGGCCTGCCACGAGTCCATATCGTAAGGGAGACCGATTATTATGTGCACCCTGCCGTATTTTCCAAACAAGATAAGATCTTCCTGAGACGGTGATACGTTGGGAGAAGGATGCGAGTGAACGATGCCCACGATAGAGTAATCGATGGGGAGCGAATGGAGCTTCAATATGGCACTGGTCGGCCCGGATATCGTCCCCGGAACCAGTATCAGTTCAGATATCACGCCTTCTATCTCTCTCATCCCTGCGGCGAATTCACGCGGATAAGCATCTTTAGACGATTCGATTATCATCTTCAGGATACGCTCGGTTATCCCTTCGACCTTTTTTTTAGCGCTCATTTCCAGACCAGCTTTCTGCGTATCCTTTTGTAGAAATCATTCTCGAAACTGATGAACTTGGCTTTACTATCCCCTTT
>JBNJFO010000156.1:0-3635 GCA_051746905.1 Thermoplasmatota archaeon | reverse complement strand
AGCATGACTATATGCGAGATGTTATCAGACGAAGGCAGCAGTCTCCCGGAAGAAGATGCGAGGAAGTATGGGGAGGAACACGACATACCCTTGATTGAAGGTCAAGATATAATCGAAGAGTGGGAAGAAAGAGATGAGTGAAAAGACCGTCATGGCTACAGGAGTATTCGATCTGATACACTTAGGACATATCCATTACCTTAAAGAAGCCAAGAGCTTGGGCGACGAACTGGTGGTTGTGGTCGCCTGCGATAAGACCGTTAGGGAGAACAAGCACGAACCACTTATGGGCCAGGAAGTCAGGGCCGAGATGGTGGAATCTCTAAAACCGGTCGATAGAGCCGTGGTGGGTTACGAGGACGATCCATACAGGATAGTGAAAGAGTTAGACCCGGATATAATCGCCATCGGTTACGACCAGAGGCACGAGGAGGAGAGGATAAATGAACAACTGGGTGAACGGGGGATCGATGCCGAGGTAAAAAGGATGGAACATTACGATCACGATCTAGATGGGACAAGAAAGATAATAAGGAAGATAATAGATTGGTACGGGATGAAGAAGGAGTTGGAGAGGTACGAGGGAGAGGATATAGGATGAAGAAGATCGGTGTGGCGGATACGACATTCGCAAGGTACGATATGTACTCGAGCGTGGTGGACCAGCTGGAGAAGACCGGAACCGGGTTCACAACCGAGCGATATACTGTGCCCGGTATCAAGGACCTAGCCATAGCAAGCCAGAAACTCATCAACAACGGCTGCGATCTTGTTATCGCCCTGGGTATGCCCGGCCCGGAACCGATAGACAAGCAGTGCGCCGATCAGGCCTCACGCTCATTATTAGATGTAGAATTAAAACACGATACACATATATTGGAGGTGTTCGTTCATGAAGACGAAGCGGACACCGATAAGGAGCTCGCTGAACTGGCCGATAACAGGGCCAGGGAACACGCGATCAACGCTTACGACCTTCTTTTCAGACCCCAACGCCTGCAGGAGATGGCAGGGAAGGGCGAGAGGGAAGGTTATCCAGATGTAGGACCTTTGGAGAGATGATATAGATGGAAACAGATATGAAGATAGGAATAGTTGTCTCGGAATTCAACTACGATATAACCCACATGATGCTGGAAAGGGCGAAAGAACACGCTAAATTTTTGGGAGCCGAAGTTTCCCAGATAGTCAGGGTTCCAGGTGTGTTCGACATGCCGCTGGCCATCAAGAAATTACTGCAGAAGGACGACGTTGACGGAGTCGTTACGCTGGGAGTTGTCATCAAGGGAGAGACCTCCCACGATGAAACAGTGATGGCTCAGGCCTCCAGGAAGATAACCGATCTGTCTTTAGATTTCGACAAGCCGGTGAGTTTAGGGATAACTGGACCTGGGATGTCGAGGCTGCAGGCCGAAGAGAGGATAGAGAGGGCCAAGAACGCCGTGGAAAGCGTAGTGAAGATGTACGAGCGCACGAAGTAGAATAACAGTAATAAATAGGTAATATTAAGTAAGGTGGAGGGTATACCCCATCGATGCCTTATTCTATTCCGAGTGATGAAGAGATAAGGGATGCACTAAAGATAGTTATGAAGAGGATGAAAGGTGTTGGATCACTCAGAAAACTGCGAAAACTCGTGTTGAGAGAATTGCGTATAAAGAACGACGAGTACACCGTGAGTTCACAGAGATTGAGGAAGATAGCGGTCACCTCTTCTTTTATACATACTAATATAAAGGCAAGAAAGGACGAGGATCGGGAGAGTTTGGAAGGAAAATGTCCCGTGTGTGGGAACAAGCTGAACATGACCAAGAACGAGACTCTTTTCGGTGGGACCGTTACTTTGGGATATAAATGCACTGAGTGTCCTTACTGGACATCTATGAAAAGGCGGGTACCTATCAGGTACGGTTTTGAATACGAGAAAGGGAGCTAATCAGAGATGGAGATAAAGTACGACCGTGGGATATGTTTAACCAGAGACGACGATAAAGTACTCCTGGACCCCACTCACCAGACGGAGATCGGAGTCGTCACCCACGGGCACATGGATCATCTAGTTAAAGACGCACACATGACGCACAAGACTCTGGACATATTGGGTATCAGAACGGGTGAGAGGAGGGGAAAAGGGATCCATTACGGGTTTCCGTATGAAGTGGGCGGTTTCGAAGTGACACTGCATCCCGCAGGTCACGTATTTGGTTCGGCCATGGTGATGGTGGAGGATATTCTTTATACCGGCGATTTCAACCCTGCTGGTGGGCTAACCAGTGGGATAGCGAAACCCATGGACTGCGAGACGCTGATAATGGAGACCACCTACGGTAAGGAAGAATACAGACTGCCTCCCAAAGAAGGGGTTCTGGACGATCTGCGGGCTTGGACGGAGCACGCTGTCGAGGAGGGGTCGGTGGTATTCGGGGCTTACGAGTTCGGCAAGGCGCAGGAGATGATAGCGTTGTTGAACGAGATGGGCCAGATCCCTTACGTTCCGGAAAAGATAGCCGGTATAAATGAGATATACAATTCACATGGGGTCGGGCTGGAATATAATACGGGTGAGCCGGAAGAGGATGAAGATCATTTTTCAGCGGTGGTGACTTCCGGAGAGATCAAAAAACCGGCTGAAGGGTTGGCGGAGAGGGCTTTAGATGAAGGGGGTATGGGGGCTTACCTGTCGGGATGGTGTGCATTTTACCCGTACTTCCGCAGCATGGACATCGATGCGCAGTTCCCACTTTCAGACCATGCGGGTTTCGATGAATTGTTGGACTATGTGGAACTGTGCGATCCCGAACGGGTTTTGACTTTACACGGAAGTGCTGAGGAGTTCTCTGAAGCCGTGGAAGACAAGTTGGGGATAGAATCGCAGCCCTTGAAGTCACTCTAAAGAAGCACTAAAAACTATAAACCTCCTCACTTTTACAAAGATCGATATCATGGAATACAGAAGAGAGGGAAATATAGTCGTGGCCAAATTTGATCATGGGTGTGATCTTTTCGAATCTCTGCGGACGCTTCTGAAGGAAGTCGATAGAGAGGGGGCTATAGTCGTAGCTGGCATAGGTATGCTGAAAGATTTCAAGTTGGGATACTACGACAGCATCAAGGACGAATATCAGTGGAAGGAGTATCCCGAACCGATGGAGCTGGTCTCTATAGAAGGAAGTATCGCTGATGACGGGAGTATCCACATCCACGCCGTGGTTTCTGGTGAAGACCACATCGCTAACAGCGGTCATCTCAAGGGTGGAGATATATTCAACGTGGTCGAGGTTACCTTGAACGTTTTCGACGATATAGATATCAAAAGGAAGCTGGACGAAGATAGAGGTTCGGAGCTCCTTTCAGTCGAGTAGATAGATCTAAGTGATGATATGACGTACGAACAGATAGAGCATACAGCTGACGTCGGCATCCACGCTGTTGGGGAAAATCTCGAGGAAGCTTTCGAAGAAGCCGCCCGCGGGTTATTCAGTATAATGACGGATATCGATAAAGTCGAGAAGGTCGGAGAGTACAAGGTGCAGGTCAAAGCGGATGATTGGGAAGCGCTCCTGGTGGATTTTCTCTCCGAGTTGGTTTATCTTTTCGAAGTGAAGAGCGTGCTGTTTTCTGACTTCGACATATCT
>JBNJFO010000155.1:0-3668 GCA_051746905.1 Thermoplasmatota archaeon | reverse complement strand
ATCCAGAACGAGATGGGGATGAGTAGTGAACTGTTCTCCCAGGTCCAAAGAAAAGTTTTCGAAAAAGTGGCGAAGAACAGCATTGTAACCAGCAGTTTCGGTCGTCTTTTGGATGCCGTTTCTTGTGCATTAGACGTCTGCTGCGAGAGGACCTACGAGGGAGAGCCCGCTATGAAACTCGAAGGGCTGCAAATGCGGGGGAGTTTTACTAGAGAGTATGATGTTTACACGAAAAACGGAGTAGTACAAACTCTCGAGGGTTTTATCCAGATGATGGAAGATGATGCTAAAAGGGAGGATAAAGCTGCCTCGTACGTATCCCAAGTTTCAGAGGAGATCGCCAGGTCAGCTATCACGGCTGCGGAAGATGAAGGGACGAAGAACATAGGAATATCTGGCGGGGTCTCTTACAACAGACCGATAGTCGAAACGGTGAGATCGACTCTGAGGGAGAACGGTTATGATCTGTACGTCCACGAAAAGATACCCAACGGAGATATGGGCATCCCGCTGGGCCAGGCATATATATGCGCCCACCTATGCAGAGACTGAAAAGAAATATATAGTTATATCATTTATTTTAGAGTGAAACATTGCTCAGACTAATCGAGATGCTTATACCGGAGAAGAAAAAGACCGATGCGGAGGTCATCCTCAAGGAGCAGGAGAACGTTCTGGACTTCTGGTATGACAACGTCTCCGAGAAACAGGTGCTGGTGAAGATTCTGATACCGGCTGAAAAAAGCCAGAATGTATTGGATGAGCTAGAAGACAAATTCGGTTCTTACGAGCAGTTCAGGATGCTGCTTTTCCCCGTGAACGCTTCCATACCTAGAGTTGGGGAGGAGAAGGAAGAAGAGGAAGAAAAATCCAAGAAAGAGAAGGGTGGAAAGAAAGAGAACCAGTTCACTATAAGTAGGGAGGAATTGTACTCGAATATCGTCGATAAAAGTTCTTGGAACAGAGTTTATATTTTACTGATAATGCTTTCATCGATAGTGGCGGCTATAGGAGTGATGAGAGGTGATATCGCGGTGATCATCGGGGCCATGGTGATCGCTCCCTTGTTAGGGCCGAACGTTGGTCTTTCGCTTGCCACTACACTCGCTGATTCTGATCTAGGAAAGAAAGCTCTTAAAACGAACGCCTTCGGCATCCTTCTCTCGTTCATGGTCGCGCTCGTTATAGGCATATTCCTAACGGTCGACCCGAATGAACCCATACTTCTTTCTCGAACCACCGTTAGATTAGGCGATATAGCTTTGGCACTGGCTGCGGGGAGTGCCGGTTCTATAGCATTCACAAGAGGGCTATCTGAGTATTTGATCGGGGTCATGGTCGCTTTGGCATTGGTTCCCACACTGGTCGCCGGCGGACTCTTGGTAGGTGCGGGTTATTTCAATCTGGCCGCGGGTGCGCTTCTACTGTTCTTGGTCAACCTGATATGTATCAACCTCGCTGGCGTAGTTACCTTCCTTGTCCAAGGTATCAAACCCAGATCGTGGTGGGAAGCCGATAAAGCGAAAAGACTCAGCAGATTATCTTTGGTGATATGGATCACTCTCTTACTCATCCTGATAAGCGTGCTGTTCTACCTCGAATCCCTGTGAAATCTGTGGATATAGAAAAAAACAAAAAAGGGAAAAAAAGGGAGGGCTAGTTTGGAAGGATGGTGGGATGGGATGCACTCTTACATACTAGCCCCGATTTTCCCCGTGCACTAAATTTTTCCATAGTCAATATAAATCTTGCGGTCGTTGGGTTGATAAATATGGTTTATACTTAAATATGATGATAACTTGGTCGATCTAGACCTTTTTTAGATGTAAGACAAAATATAAATAAAAAATAAAGAAAAATGTTGGGTTAGTTGATCAACCGCTTACTCCATCTTCATCTATGGTAAACACAGCTTCTCCGTCGGGCATGTTGGGTGAATCTACCAATCTAGCGATCCTCTTGTTACCCTTGCTCTTCCTGAGATATATCCTGAACGTAGCAGTGTGACCCAATATATGTCCACCTATGGGTTTGGTCGGATCTCCGAAGAATTGGTCTGGATTGGCTGTAACTTGATTCGTCACTATTATGGCTGCGTTATGCCTGTCAGCGACTTTCAACAGCTTGTGGAGATGTTTGTTGAGTGTCTGCTGTCTTTCCGCCAATGATCCACGGCCGACGTATTCGGCTCTGAAATGTGAAGTGAGTGAGTCAACAACTAAGAGCCTTAGAGGCATCTCTTCGCCCAACTCCAGTGCCTTCTCTGCCAACAACATCTGATGGTGGGTGTTGAACGCCCTAGCGATATGCATCTTCCCTAAAACTTCCTGCGCGTCTAACCCTTTGGGTTCAGCTATCTGGATTATCCTCTCCGGTCTGAAACTGTTCTCAGTATCGATTATGAGGGCCTCTCCATCCAGGCCTCCTTCTTCTTCGGGCATGGTCGCGTTGACCGCCATTTCGTGAACAAGCTGAGTTTTACCTGAACCGAATTCACCGAAGAATTCAGTTATCGACCTGGTCTCTACACCACCGCCGATCAATTCGTCGAAGGTCTCCGCTCCGGTCGAAAGTTTTCCTATCTCATTTCTTTTCTGAAGTACTTGGTCACCTGTTTCGAACCCTCCGATATCAGCCGCTTTCTTAGCAGCGTTGATTATCTTACCTGCAGTCGATTCGCCTATCTCGGCTGAATCGGCTAAAACTCGCGGTGATTCCACCGCTATGGCTAACAGATCTTTATATCCTGTATCCATGAGCTTTTCTGCAGTTGCGGGTCCTACTCCTGGCAACTCTTTTATCTCTTCTTCGCTCATTTTATCAGCATAATTAAACCTCCACCCATTAATAAGCTTTCTCGGAAGGGATGGGTGAAAGTGGGGATCTGTATTTCTGGGAACCGTAAATTTTATACATTTTTACTAAATTCAAATGTATAAGGGTCGAGATGACGGAAAGTGATGAGGTGAAACTGAAGGATAGGTTGTCCGAACACAGAAAACCGATCCTGATCTCCGTAGCTGTCTTCGTCTCAGTGGTTGTGATATTCCTAGTTTACATCAACCTCCCCTATTTATTCATGAGTTCTCCCGGTAGTTCTCCCAGTTCATTCATGTATATATCGAATTGGGACGATACCAGCCACAACATCCACATCGAGGTTTTCGATTCTGACGATGAAAAAGTCATCAGCAAAGAATACGATATAGATGCAGACTCATCTATCAGCTACGACAAACGTTACCCCAGCGACGATTATCGAGTGAACGTGACCATGGATGGAACTATCTCGACTGAAAAAACGGTTGAAGTCACCGATGAATGGTCGACTATAGATATCAAGATACATAACGAAAGTTACTCTGAAAGAGGGTATCCTGAACGGATCGAAATCGGGATCTCGACGGTGTGATGAGGGGAATTGGTTGATAGTTGGAAAACCCTATCCTTCATCTTCCAGAAGTTCGTCCAATCCATCGATATCTTCGATATCTGTCCTCTTCTTCCTCTGTTCCACGATCAGCACTACCAGGGTCGCTCCGATTATGACTATACCAAAAACTGCCAAAATCCACCAAGGGAACTCGGATCCTGAATCGGACCCTGTTACGTCCTGGTCTGTTCCATCTCCATCCTCTTTGTCATCACCTGCGGTAGATCCTAAAACT
>JBNJFO010000154.1:0-3674 GCA_051746905.1 Thermoplasmatota archaeon | reverse complement strand
CCTTTTTTCTACTACTTCTCGTCTTAATACGATATTTTTTCCTATTGGTTCCACCCAAGGTCTCACAACCATTCCTACCTCTTGAAGTTTTTTATGTTCTATACTTTTTGATGGAACTTGGCATGTTGAGTTTCACCTTATTCATATTGACCTCAACTGATTTCATAGATATGGAGGGCAAATACCAAATCAGATATGTTTTATCCATTTTGTTAGTATTATTCTTTATTTGTACTTTCAGTATGTACTATCTGGCGCCCAGGTTGAACCATAATACAAAAATCATAGGTATTTTCGTGTGGTTCCTCTTCGCAGTTGTCTCTTCTATCAGAGGTCTAACTTTAAATCATTTCGAGAAGGATGAATTCATCAATTCAAACTCTGTCTGGTATACCATCGCAGTGGCTCTTTCGGTCATCTTTGGGGTGTCTATCCTCTTGTTAATACAAGATATAGCAAGTTATTCCTTAATCTAGTAAACCCTTCAATCTAACATGGGGAAAAAGCCTTTGGATACAGCTACGACAGCGCTGAAACACCGAAAGGATAGCGTTAAAATAAGACAGATCTACATTTCAAAATAAGAGGGAAAAACTGGGGGAATACGAACCCCCATAATTATGCTCCCGCCGGGATTTGAACCCGGGTGTTTGGCTCGAGAGGCCAAAATGATTGGCCGGACTACACTACGGGAGCAATTTGTGATACAAATTGCGACCTAGTGGAAAAACATAGTTTTTCCACGTCGGGAAGCAAAGCGAATGGAATGAGGTTTGCTACTGGCAAAAGTGAGTGTAACGAACTTTTGCGACTGCGAGGAAAACACCGTTTTCCTCTTGAAGACGAAAATTCGTCCTGAATTTTCGCGACTGTAGGGAACATGGTTCCCTGCGAAGGCAATTTATGGAATAAATTGCGACCTAACACAATTTACTGAGTAATTTGCCACTCAGACAAACCCTTACACAGAGATTTCATATTTAATGATTTTCACCAAAGCATCGATAACACTTTTTAATCCTCCGTTTTTACAGTTACTATGTCGATCTCCATCGATGTAGGCGGGACTTTCACGGATTTCGTTGTGATAGATGATGAAATAAAACATTTCAAGCTTTCTTCAACTCCCGTCGATCCAGCTAGGTGTATAAAAAACGGTATTCAAGACCTCGCTCTACAGGGAGATATATTCCACGGAACTACGGTGGCGACCAACGCTATCATCGAAAAGAATGGAGTCGACTGCGCCTTCATTACTAACAAGAATTTTAGGGATATCTTGTTCATCGGAAGGCAGACTAGACCTAAACTCTACGACTTTCACCCCCAAAAGCCAAAACCTCCTTTGGAGAGAAAAAATTGTTACGGTATCGGGGGAAGGATCGACGTAGCAGGGGAGATCATAGATGAACTGGATACGAAAGAGATCCATGGATTAGCCGAGGAACTTAAAGATAAAGATCTATCGCCGGCTGTCTGTCTACTCCACGCCTACGCTGACCCAATGCACGAAAATAAGATCGGCAAGATATTCGATGAATACGATCTAGACTACTCACTCTCTTCCCAGGTGTCCAGCGAGTATCGGGAATACGAGAGGGGGATGACTACTCTGCTCGAGACATATCTATCGCCCCTTGTAAAAAATTACTTCAAAAAACTTAGGAAAATATTCCAGAAAGATCCGCTGATAATGAAATCCGGAGGGGGTCTAGAAATTTCATCTAGCGTTAAAGCAGTTGATACGATATATTCAGGACCTGCGGGTGGAGTAGCTGGCGGGAAATTCATCTCGGATATAACAAGCTGTGAAAATATAGTCACGTTCGACATGGGAGGAACGAGCGCGGATATCGCAGCGATAGTTGATGGAGAGATAGGATGGAAAGATCAGGGTGAGATCGGAGGGTTTCCGGTTCAATCCAAGATGGTGGATATCGTTACGGTCGGGTCTGGGGGTGGAAGTATCGCGAGGAAAGACGAAGGCGGTGTGTTGAGAGTAGGACCGGAAAGTGCGGGTGCACAGCCGGGGCCGGTCTGCTACGGTCGAGCAGGAGAAAAACCCACGATCACGGATGCACTTTTACTGCTGGGTTACATAGATCCACAATATTTCCTGGGTGGGAATATGGACCTCGATTTGGAAGGAGCTAGGGATTCTATAGAACTACTTTCTGACAGCCTAGATATGAGCATGGGAGAAACACTTCTTGGGATATATCGGGTTGCTAATTCAAAGATGGCTAGGACCATGAAAAAAGTCACTGTGGAGAAAGGTCTTCACCCAGAGGACTTCACTATCCTAGCCTTCGGTGGTGCCGGTCCCCTGCATGCTGCTTATCTAGCGGAGGAATTGGGTATGAAAAAAGTTATGGTCCCTCCGATGCCAGGAGTGTTCTCAGCATTAGGTATCGCAACGGGAGATAAGGTCAGCGATCAGTCGAGATCGATATTCTGTGATATAGAAGATAAAGAAACGATCCTCGATGAAATTGATAATATCGATGTAGATGAACGGAAAGAAACTAGAACTATATTGGGTCTCAGATACAGGGGCCAGAGCTTTCATATAAACATCCCGTTCGATGGTGACTTTGAAGAAACAGAGGAGAGCTTCCACAAGGAACATAAAAAGAAATACGGCTACGAAAACAGAGATGCGGATATCGAGGTCGTCAGAGTCCATATAGAATCGATCGAAGAGATCGAGATGAAAGAACTGCCATTTTTAGTTGAAGATGTGAAACATCCAGAACCAAGAGATGTATCTTTCCCTGATGGCGAATATAGAGCAGATGTCTATTATCGTTCCGGCCTAAAATCAGGATATGAACAGGAAGGACCAGCGATAATAGAAGATAAAAATTCGACTATCCTCGTTCCACCAGATTGGAATTTTAGAGTGGATGAATACGGAATCATCCACATGGAGGTGATAGGGTGAAAAAGATCGATCCTACTGATATGGAAGTGATGAAACACGCCTTTATGGCCATACCCGAGCAGATGGGAGCTGCTCTTCAAAAAAGCGCATATTCGCCCAATATCAAGGAAAGGAAAGATGAATCCTGTGCCCTGTTTGATATGGAAGAAAGGATGTTAGCCCAGGCTGAACACATCCCAGTTCACCTTGGAGCGATGCCATCAGCTCTATCAGAATCTATCAAAGCCTGCGAGATCAAACCGGACTGCCAGATCATACTTAATGATCCTTACTCGGGAGGGACTCATCTACCAGATGTCACTGTGATCAAACCTGTTTTTGATGATGATCTTTTACTGGGGTACTGCGTCAATAGGGCACACCACGCGGATATCGGTGGCAGAACTCCCGGTTCCATGCCTGGAGATAGTAAATTACTGGAAGAAGAAGGTATATTGATAGAACCTCAGTATATCGTCGAAGACGGCGAGACAGTGGATAAGGCATTAGATCTGCTCAGAAAGGCTAGGTCTCCTTGGGAGAGGATGGGGGATATAAAGGCCCAGATAGGTGCTAACGAACGGGGCGCTGAGGAATTGATTAAAACGATAGAAAAGTTCGGTTTTGAAACATATAAAACATTCACCTCTCAGATGATCGAATATTCGACGAAAAGAACCAGGAAGATCATCCGAGAACTACCCGATGGTAGATATCAAGCTCAGGACACTATGGAGTGGGGCGGTGGTGT
>JBNJFO010000153.1:0-3715 GCA_051746905.1 Thermoplasmatota archaeon | reverse complement strand
ATTGGTTGGAACTGGTCGAACTAAAAACCCCCCTCTCTACCACCCATCCCTCATAGACTGGCCTTGATCTCCTCTTCACTCATCGTGTTCCGGTGTTTTTGATCTTCCCACAACTTACGGTAATTATAGAAATATTCGTGCATGCCGTACTTATCTTTTGTTAAGACTACCTCGTGGTTCTCTATGATCCTCATCTGGATGTGCAGAGGAAGTTCTTCGAATATATGGACGTCATAATCTTTCTTCACAACATTTACCTCTCTGAACACCTTCATCAAAACATCGGATGAATCAACGTCCTCCTCACTCACCCCTTTACAATCATAATAAAAGTAAGAAGCACCAGGTACGACTACGGTTATATCGATATCGCTCTTAACATGATCCTCCCCCTCGACAACAGATCCAAACAGAAGAACGGCTAAGACCCTATCGTCTTCACTAACCCATGAGAAATCTTCCTTCACGGCTTCTTTATCCATCCTCTAACATCCTCTAAAATTTCTTCGATCTGAGAATTTATCCTCTTTATGGATTCCATAGCGATCTTCTTCTCTATCCCGTTATACTCGTGTACTAATCTATTTCGGAGGCCGTTCGCTTCTTTCAATAAACCCTCTTGCTTATCATCCAACAAACCCTTATCTTCCATCTTTTCGATGTTAGAATAATCGTCCTCTACTAATCCTCCCATGTCCTTCAACATCATCGCGAAAATATCCGTTAACGCTTCTATCATCTCTTGATAAGCTTTGTAAACTGCCAGATTACTTTTTACATCATCGTCCACTATCCATGATCGGATATTGTCTCTCCTTTCGGCTATCACGGATATTTTCTCTTTGTATCTCAATAATCTTTCTTTATCCATCTGCCCTTTACATCGTACTAAGCTTATTTAAATTTATAGTTGGAGATTTCAATAGCAGGTCTTAACCGCTTTTTCAAACTGCTTAATACATACTCTCGAGTATAATACTCTAAAGTATTATAATCGTGATAAGTCTTAAATAGTGTTAACGTATTTATTATAATCATGAACACACAAATGTTCATCGATCGAGAAAGAGAACTAGACTTCTTGAACCGGCAGGAAGAAGAGAGACCGTCCTTGGCGGTAATATACGGCCGGCGAAGGGTCGGTAAGTCCTCACTTGTGGAGAAATTCTGTCAAGGGAAAAATCACCTTTACTACACGGCTTCGGAATCCAACAAAAAAGAACAGCTGGACGAGATCTATTCTTTAGCCTCAGAAAAACTTGAAGACAGGGTAATACAAGACCTAAAACACAGTTGGGAAACGTTATTGAGATATCTGAAGGACAAAGACCTCATCCTAGTACTCGACGAATTCCCATACATCATCAACTCGGATCCTTCAATACCATCAAAGATCAAGAGGATATGGGACGAAGAACTACGAAACTCGAACATATTTCTGATCCTTACCGGCTCTTCAGTATCCATGATGGAAGACGAGGTCATCAGCCCTAAATCTCCATTGTATGGTAGGAGAACGGGACAGTGGAAACTAGAGCCGTTCGGTTTTACCTCTTCTCAAAAATTCTTCCCCAAATACTCTATCGAGGATAAGATAAGAGCATTCGCTGTACTCGGCGGCATCCCATACTTTTTAGAGCAGTTCGATCCTGATAAACCCGTCATCAAGAATATCTCAAGGTCCATACTCAACAAAGGTTCGGTACTTTACAACGAGGTGGAATTTTTGATGAGGGAAGAACTTAGAGAACCCAGGAATTATTACACCACTTTGAGATCGGTATCCCAGGGGAACACCAAATTTTCAGATATTCAGAACGACACTGGGATAGCGAAGAACAGTCTTACCAGCTATCTATCGATATTGAGGAACCTACATCTTATCAAGAGAAGGACACCTATCACCAAAAAAAACTCCAAGAAGGGAAGATATTATCTCGAGGATAACTTTTTCAGATTCTGGTTCAGGTACATCTTCCCGAATAAGAGCCAACTGGAAACCGATAAAGAGTTACTGCTAGGAAAGATCGAAGATACCTTAGATCATTATGTTTCCTTCATCTTCGAAGACGTTTGTAGAGAATACGTCAACATAGATTATACAGGATACGAAGTAGGCAGATGGTGGTATAAGGAGGACGAGATCGATATCGTCTCTCTCAACGAAAGAGAAAACGAAGCTCTCTTCGCCGAGTGCAAGTGGTCGAAGAATCCAGTAAATATTTCTCTCCTCCACTCTCTGAAAGAAAAAGCGAAAAAAGTCAGGTGGAACAACGATAACAGAAAAGAACACTACGCCATCTTCTCGAGATCTGGGTTCGAAGAAGATATAAAAGAAGGATCTGACAGCGATCCCAACATCCAGTTATACGACCTGGATGATATGAAGCAAGTTTTCGAATAACACAAGGGAAATTACATACTCTAAAGTATTATAATCGTGATCACACAAAAGCCCTAGACCGACCACCGAAAAACTTAAGTTTTCGAAACGTAATTATATAATCATGCTTCGAAAAGAGTTCGTGAATAGGGAAAAGGAATTGGATTCCTTAGAAAACAGATATTCTAAAGAAGGGGTCGAGTTCATCATCATAACCGGGCGGAGGAGGATAGGTAAAACTAGACTTCTGCAGGAATTTTCAAAGGAAAAGGACCCTATATTTTTGATGTGTGAAGAACGTAAATGGGAGTACAACCTAGACAAATTCAATAAGAAGATCGCTGAGAATTTTGATATACCTGATCCTAGTTTCGACTCTTTCAGAGATTGTTTCGAATATATCTCTGAGAAAACAAAAGCACTGGTCATCATAGATGAATTTTCATATCTCATAAGGAACAAAGATATCCTTGGTGAATTCCAAGCGATAATCGACGAAGTTATAGAAGATATGACCTTGATATTG
Organism: Thermoplasmatota archaeon; assembly: GCA_051746905.1. Classification (GTDB taxonomy): domain Archaea; phylum Thermoplasmatota; class Thermoplasmata; order Halarchaeoplasmatales; family Halarchaeoplasmataceae; genus CAZFVW01. Next base: position 806 of record JBNJFO010000153.1, on the reverse strand, counting down.
TCTGGTTCTGCGGTTTCCATGATGAAGAAGCATGTCCTGAGCCATAAATCACCTTTGTACGGAAGATCAACTTCACACCTGAACATACAACCTTTGAGTTTTCCAGACCTGCTTAGATGGTTCCCAGATATAGATATAGCCGATGCGGTGAAGATATTCGGCGTTTGTGATGGCATACCAAAATATCTAGAATTTTTCGAAGGAGTCGACATCGATGATGAGATAATACAGAACGTTTTCTCTCCGGACGCTTTCCTTTTCAGAGAACCGAAGATGCTTTTAGAAGAGGAATTGAGAGAACCTGAAACGTATTTTCAGCTGCTGGAAGCGATGTCTTTCGGAAATACTAAAACGACCGATATAGCAAATCACAGTTATATGGAAGCGAAGAACGTGGTTTCTTATCTTTCGATACTCAAGGATCTCGGTTTCGTTAAAAAAGAAAAATCGATCTTAAGAAAAAGAAAGAAAAAGGGGATCTACAAGATAAAGGATAATTTCTTCAAATTTTGGTTCAGATTCATTTCACCCAACTTCGCCGAGATAGAGAACTGGGAAAATGATGCGGCTGTTAACGATTTTACTGAAAACTTCGATCATTATCTAGGCCCTATATTCGAGGATGTTTGCAGGCAGTTCGTGAGACTAAATGATAATTATGCAAAGGTAGACCGATGGTGGTTCAGAGAGGACGAAATCGACATCGTCGCTCTCAACGAAAGAGAGAAAAAAGCTCTCTTCGCCGAGTGCAAGTGGTCGAAGAATCCAGTCGGCCAAACACTACTTCGCGACCTGAAAGAGAAAGC
>JBNJFO010000152.1:0-3717 GCA_051746905.1 Thermoplasmatota archaeon | reverse complement strand
ACGGTGATCTCGGTTTCAGCAGTCACCTCCACGGGTTCTAAGGGGTTCGTTGAGATGACTATGAATGGGACGTTACCGCCCATCAATGATATACCGGGAATAACGATAGCGTCGCCGGCTAGTATGGGCTGGTTTGATAGCCTTTTCTTGATATACGATTCGATACCTTCACCGAAGCGCAGCGTGTTGCCCTCTTCGATGACCGGTGCGATGAGCACTTTCTTCGCCGGCTTGAGCTGGGCCTTTATAACCTCTACTTTGTCACCAACCGATACTTTCGAGTTCTTCCTGACCAGACCGTCGATACGTATGACGCCTTTTCCTTCGTCCTTGGAATCCAGCCTGAAAACTGTAGCTACGGTCTCCTTCTTACCTTTGATCTTAATCACATCCCCCACTTCCACACCGAGTTCCATCCTGGTCTTGGGACCAAGTCTGGCTCTGTTCCTGCCAACGTCCTCTTGAGGCGCTTCTTTTACGGTCAATGTTGTTTCGTCAGACATCAAATTCGCCACATGTAAAAAGTGTCGTGTTTATTAAAGATTTTTCGACATCGAGGTTTGAAAAATGAAATTTAGAAAAAAATATGTTTCTTTTTACCCTTCTATCTCACTGTTTCGTTAATCACTCTTCCGTCTCGATGATATAGAATGTATCTCCGATCTCGACCTCGTTACCGTTGACATCTTCGGCTGAAACGGTGTAATCGTAAGGGTTCACCTGTGCGACGGTGTCATTGAAAGTGGCGGCGTATTTGTGGTCGTCTATCTTCTCCATATCGTGCCATCCGTCGTCGAAATAAATCTGAACACTGTCTTCCTTGAGATCTACGTTATCGGTCACCTTTGCGACCAACCGGATATCGTAAGTTTCTTGAGCGGTCACGTTGGTATCGTCCAGTGCAACCCATTCTCCGTCCTGGTTTATCTGAACGTTCATGGAGTTCAAAGTCGGATCCGCGTAATCGTGGAACGGCGGGTTCATGAGTAAGACAAAAACGGCCAACCAGGTGAAAAAGAACATACCCCAGTTCATGGCCCACTCCTTTTTATCGAAGGATTTGGTATCTATACCGACCATGTCCATGGCGATACCGATGACCAGCAGTCCCAGGATGCCCACCAAGAAACCGTAGGCGGCTTCTTTAGTCAGGGCGAAGACTTCTGAAGATGCGAATGCAAAAACGGGAGCTAGAGCTATCGAAACCATGACGGATTTTGCCTTGGTTATCTCCTTCTCCATGTATTCTTCTTTATCGAACTCTGGCATCTCGTATTCGTATTCCTCTTCCTTCTTCTTTTTCCTTTTGGACATCTCGGCTTACATTTAAGGTCTGTATTAATAAAGTTTCGTATGGGATAGTGGGCTTTTTTAGGAATACCAAAACTTTTTAATATCCTGAATCATAAGAGCTTACCATGAAGAAGATCGTAGTGATGAGCGGCAAAGGTGGTGTAGGAAAAAGCACGGTGGCGGCCAATCTAGCATTCAAACTTTCACAGGACGGGGCCGAGGTAGGTATATTCGACAGTGATTTTCACGGCCCTTCTATACCGAAGATGCTCGGTGTCAAGGGGAAGATGCTGGGTGCTGACGAGGGAGATAAGATCACGCCGGTATCTGTAACTGATAATCTTAAAGCGGTTTCGATGGAGTTCTTACTTCCCGATGATGACTCAGCTGTCATCTGGAGAGGGCCCATGAAGATGAAAGCGATCAGCCAGTTCATGGAACAGGTAGAATGGGGCGATATCGATTACCTGGTGGTTGATCTACCGCCGGGGACCGGTGACGAACCGCTGAGTATAGCCCAGCAGTTGAGCGACATAGACGGTTCTGTGGTTGTCACTACCCCCCAGGATGTGGCACTTCAAGCGGTCAGGCGATCCATCAACTTCTCTGAGAAAGTGAACATGAACGTATTGGGTGTAGTGGAGAACATGAGCGGACTCAAGTGTCCGAACTGCGGTGAAAAGATAGACGTCTTCGGTTCGGGCGGAGCTTTAGATATGGCCGAATCGGTGGGCGTTGAGCTTCTGGGAAGCATACCACTGGACCCGAATATAATGAAGAGTGGAGAAGAAGGACACAGTTTCCTAGACGAGGATTCGGAAGCTTCAAAAGCTTTCAACGATATTGTAGATAAGATCAAGAAAAAAGTAGGTGAATAGATATGAAAATAGCCATCTCATCGAGTGGAAATGATAAGGAAGCACAGGTCGATTCGAGGTTCGGTAGGTGCCCGTATTTCGCGGTAGTGGATACTGAGACCGATGAATTCGAATTCGAAGCGAACCAGCATAAGGACGGAGCACATGGTGTAGGCCCACAGGTGGTCCAGATGTTATCTGATATGGGTGTAGAAGCCGTTATCACTGGTAATGTCGGGCCGAACGCTCACAGGACTTTGGAAGCCGCGAACATCGAGATATACAACGGCGATGGAGCCATCGGTAAGGTCTACGAAGGTTTCAAAGAAGATAGTTTACAGAAGATAGAGCAGTCCTCTGTGGGGAGCCACGCCGGTCGTGGCGGTGGAGGAGGCGGAAGACGATGAAGTTGGGTATACCAAGTATGGGTGAAAAAGGATTAGAGGAAAGTATCAGCCCACATTTCGGTAGAGGACCGACGTTCACACTATATGATAGCGAGACGGATGAAGTCACGGTCATCGAGAACACCAGCGAACACAGGGGTGGAACCGGACAACCTCCTGAATTACTGAAAGAGAATGGAGTAGATATCATGCTGTGCGCTAACCTCGGGAGGAGAGCTGTCAGACTCTTCGATGAATACGGTATCGAGGTATACTGCGGAGCTCAAGGGACCGTGAAAGACGCCATCGACGCGTGGAAGAACGATAGATTGGAAAAGGCCAACGACGCCAACGTGTGTGACGAGGGGCATAAACACTAGTGGGAGGAACAGATGATACTGAATATCGTCTACGACAATGAAGCGAAAGAAGGGTTTCGTACTAGTTGGGGATTTTCAGTATACATCGATAACGAAGACGAGATAGTTCTATTCGATACGGGGGCCACTGGAAGGATCCTGACATACAATATGGAAAAGATGGGTCTAGATGCTGAAGATATCGACAAGATAGTGCTTTCACACGAGCACAGCGATCATACGGGTGGATTGTTTTCAGTCCTGGATGGATCGATGAAGGTATACGTTCCCACCTCTTTTTCTGGTAGATTCAAGAACCAGATAGATGCGACCGCAGAACTGGTCGAGGTCGATGGAAGTGTAAAAGTATCGAAAGGGATCCGTTCGACGGGTGAGTTCAAGACGGATATCCCGGAGCATGCCTTGATACTAGATACAGATGAAGGGTATGTGCTTTTGACCGGGTGCGCGCACCCAGGTTTGGGTAATATGATGGACAAGGCTGAAGAACTCTCCGGTGACCTTTACGGTGTTATAGGCGGATTCCACGGTTTCAATGATGTTGAGCGATTGGAAGATTTAGAGTCGATAATCCCGTGTCACTGTACAAAATACAAAAAGAAGATCATTGAAAGGTTCCCTGATAAGACTAAAAATTGTTCAGCAGGATGTATTTTTGAATTCGATAAAAATGGATAAAAAAAGGAGGTGAACAATAGATGCCAAGAGGAGATGGAACTGGACCAGCGGGTCAAGGCGGCCAGGGTAGCGGTCGTGGCCGGGGTCAAGGACAAGGCAGAGGACAGGGCGGTGCTCCCGGTC
>JBNJFO010000151.1:0-3772 GCA_051746905.1 Thermoplasmatota archaeon | reverse complement strand
GATATGTCAGGACACCGGCACACCCACTTTCTTCGTAGAGGTAGGGGCGGATTTCGAACATCAGGGGATGCTGAAAGAGATATTGGCCGGAGCGGTCAGAAAAGCTACAGAAGAGGTGCCGCTCAGGCCCAACGCTATCGATCCCATAGAAGACAAGAACAGCGGTGACAACACGGGAAGATTCGTGCCGGCGATACACTGGGACATAGTCGAAGGCGACGAAGTCATGATCCACGCCATGCCAAAGGGCGGAGGAAGCGAGAATATGAGCAAGCTGGTGATGATGACACCCGGTAGAGGGCTGAAGGGAGTCAAAGAGATAGTTCTGGAGCACGTGGCCGAGATGGCAGGAAAACCATGCCCGCCCACAACGTTGGCTATCGGTATCGGCGGAGGAGCCGATCTGGCACTTGAACTTGCCAAGAAAGCACTGATGAGACCTGTCGGAGAGAGACATCCTGAGAAGAAAGTGGCCGATATCGAAGAAGAGATGTTGGAGAAGATCAATCGTTTGGGAGTGGGTCCCATGGGGGTCGGCGGAAAGACCACTGTTCTCGATGTCAAGATAGAATACGCTCACAGACACCCAGCTTCTTTCCCGGTTGCGATAGTTCCACAGTGCTGGGCTAACAGGCAGGCGCTGGTTAAGATCGACGCTGACGGTAACCCGGAGTTGATAGAATGAGCGGTAAAAAAGTTATCGAGACCCCGATAGACCCGGAAGAAATCAAGAAGTTGAAAGTCGGGGATACATTCTACATCACAGGCACGATATTCACGGCCAGGGATTCAGCCCACGAGCTCTTTTTGGATATGGACGACGAAGATATACCCTTCGATCCATCGAAGTACGCCATGTTCCACTGCGGACCCGTGATACATAAAGTCGATGGGAAGTGGGAAGTAGTCTCAGCTGGACCGACCACGAGCATAAGGATGGAGATATTCGAGGACAAGTTCATCGAACGCTTCGGAACCAGGATAATCATCGGAAAAGGCGGTATGGCTGATAGAACCTTGAAAGCTCTCGGTGAGCACGGTGGAGTTTACGTTCAATATACTGGAGGAGCCGGAGCCCTCATGGCGAACGCCGTCGAAGAAGTCACAGACGTCCATTTCTTGGAAGAACTGGGCATCCCGGAGGCTTTCTGGATGTTCAAAGTCAAGGAAGCGGGGCCATTCTTCGTTACTATGGATTCGCACGGTAACAGCCTGCACGATGACGTCGATGAGGAAGTCAAGAAGAACCTCGAGAAGCTGAAGGAAGAGCTTTAAACATTTAAAAACCCCTTTCTTTATCTTTATTATATCACAATAAGTAGTGTGTAGTGTATGAATATAAATAATATAGAGATGGAGCCTACCGTCGATGCGGTAAAAAAGGCGGAAAAGATAGCCGTGCTTACCGGAGCAGGGATGTCAGTTGAGAGCGGCGTAGCTCCTTTCAGGGGAGATGGCGGGTTGTGGGAGAAGTTCGATCCCAACGAATACGCTCACATCGGGGCTTTTAACAGGGATCCAGAGAAATGTTGGGAACTCTTCAAAATGCAGATAGAAGAGATCTCTGAGGCCGATCCCAACGAAGGGCACGAAGCACTTGTTTCGTTGGAATCACAGGGAGTAGAAACGGTGATAACCCAGAACGTCGACGGTCTGCATTCTGAAGCTAGGAGTTCTGAAGTTGTGGAACTGCACGGTTCGCTCTCTAGATTGAGATGCCCCTCGTGTAGCGAGGTGTATGAAACTGAAGAGAAGAAAGATATCATCTATGATGGAGAGATACCCCTCTGTAACTGTGGAGAGATGACCAGACCGGATGTGGTGATGTTCGGAGAGATGCTCCCCATGGACGCGGTGGATAGAGCCCGGGAGCTATCACGGGAAGCGGATCTGATGATGGTGGTCGGAACTTCTGCCGTGGTACAGCCGGCTGCTTCACTACCCATATTAGCCAAAAGGAACGGCGCGGATTTGATCGAGATCAACATCGAGAGAACGCCCCTTACAGACAATTTTACAGATCACTTTCTTAAGGGGAAAGCTGGAGAGGTATTATCCAGGATAGTAAAAAATATAAACGTGTAAACCAAGGGGTTCAGATATATCTGAGGAATAGATCATGAAAATCGGGATGTTCACCGATACGTACCTCCCGGCCATGGACGGGGTGGTCAACTCGATCATCCAGTTCCGCGAGAGTCTGGAAAGTAAAGGCCACGAGGTCTTCGTTTTCGCCCCTGGGAAAGAGGATCGTGTAGATCCAGAGGACGATCACGTTTTCAGGTTCAAATCCAGAACATTCAGCATGTATCCAGATTATCGGATGGCCTTTTACCCCAACAACAGATGCCACGACCTGGTCCACGAGATCGATCTAGACGTGATACATAACCACGCCGTCGCATTCATGGGCATCAAGGCCATGATCGCTTCTAAATTGCTGGAGGTACCATGCGTTTTCAACTTCCACACCTGGGTGACGGATGCACTTCACTACTATCCCGTCAATCTCCACGAAGATCTGCTGACGAAATTGACCTGGGTCTATCTGAAATATCTGTTGAGGAGGAGTGACGCGGTCATAGCGCCGAGTGAGCAGACTCTGAATGAACTGAGAGATATATGTCCGAAGATGTGCTACTCTAAACCCATCGCACCGGGTGTAGATACACAGAGATACAATCAGAACGTGGACGGCTCCCAGATCGTCGAAAGATTGGGGTTGGAAGATTCAGAGGTTCTGCTCCACGTTGGCAGGATATCCAAGGAAAAGAACCTAGATCTTATCCTAGATGCTTTACCGATGATAAAAAGGAAGAACGGGGATGTAAAACTGGTCGTGGTGGGTGACGGCCCCGCGAAGGAGTATTATCAAAAGCACGTTAAACAGAAGGGATTGGAGGACACGGTCATATTCACTGGATTCGTTCCAGAGGATGATCTTCCAAGATATTATGCCACAGCGGACGTCTTCGTGATCTCATCTAAGTTTGAAACCTTGGGCATCGTTATATTAGAAGCATTAGCCACCGGGACTGTAGTGGCAGGGATCGATTTCGGAGTCATACCCGATATAGTGAAGAGCGGTGAGAACGGTTTCCTTTTCGAAGACGATAAAAAAGATTGTGCTGAGAAGATCTTACTAGCTCTGGAGAACAGGGATATGGTCAAAGAGAACGGCCAGGGGGCAACCTTCGACAACAGGAGGGCAGGGGATAAATTAGTAGACCTCTACAAGAAAGCCATAGAGATAAAAAAGCAAAAATGAATTATGTTATCATCAGTTTGAACACGGCCAACATAAGACCCAAGGCCATGAATACCAGGCCCACGATCCTTTTCAACTTTTTTTCGGAGGCCATGTTCGCGAATTTGGAAGCTGACTGTGCACCGATTATACCTCCGATACCACCTACGAACACCGAATAGAGCGCGAGTTCACCGTAGTAAGCGTGGCCGACCGCGCCGGAGAAAGCCGTGAATATCATTATGAGGACAGAGGTGCCGATTGCTTTATGGATAGGGTAGTCTAAAACTACGACCAGGGCTATCAATATCATCATACCTCCTCCCGCCCCGACTATCCCGCATATCAGACCGATGACCAGGCCGATGAGGACCGCCGAAAGAAATTTCTCTTTTTTAAGGATCTTGACGATCTCGTAATGCTTCACCATACCTCCGTCTAATGCGTTTGGTTTCAAGAAGAACACCAGACCGATGGAAAGCGTGATCAACCCGCTGCCCCCGCCCAGGGATGTGGACGGGATGT
>JBNJFO010000150.1:0-3791 GCA_051746905.1 Thermoplasmatota archaeon | reverse complement strand
TTCATCTATTTTTACATTGACTCTCAATTTGGACCCATCAGAATGTTTTACTGCATTTTCTATCAGGTTTGAAAACACATTATTTAATAAAGGACCAGCCTCGACTATACATTCCTTTTCTGGACATCCCATCTTTAACTCCATCCCATCTTCTTCAACCCTAGTCCTCATATCATTTACAGTATTTTTGATCATAGAGGATATATCAACCTCTTCTATCTTTTCATTCTGGGCTTGTCTAAGTATCCTTACTTTTTCGATCAAATTAAGACTTTTACCTATAGCTCTTTTTGAATTTTTAATTAGTTTTTCAATATTCTCATCAAAATCATACTCTTCTAAAAGTACTAGATATCCTTCTACCACTCTATTTTTATTTGCAACATCATGTCTCAATAAAGAATGTAAAGTATCTTCTCTCTCCTGCGCTCTTATTCTATCAGTTATATCTCTTATACTGCACTGGATGATCTCATTTTCCCCCACGTTGTAAAGTTTGCTGACGAATTCCACCGTCTTCTCTTTACCTTCTTTGGTCTTTAATAATAATTCTTCGTAATGAACGTATTCTTTCTCACGTAGTTCATTGAATTCCTCCTTGTTCTCCGATATATCACTGAAAGTCTCTATCTCCCACAGATGTTTTCCTTTTATGTTTTCCAGGGAGTAACCCATCATGTCTTTTATGAAAGGGTTTGCATCTATTATTTTTCCAGACCCTGCATCTAAGATCAGCATGCCTTCCTGTGCGGTTTCGAAAAGCCTTCGGTATCTTTCCTCGCTCTCCTGCAACTTTTCCTTCGCCTCTTTCTGCTCGCTTATGTCGATCAGCGCTGTTCTACACAGAACTTCATCTTCATAATTATAGACCTTGCTTTCCAATAATCCATAAAAGTCCTGTCCCTTTCTCTCATCAATTTTTTGTGAAGTATCATCTGAGGAGTTATTTTTTATCTCTAGTTCACAGGTCTGTCGCTCTTGGGTTTTGAAGGCTTTCCTGAGATGTTTATAAAGGGGATCCTTGTACTCTTCCTTTACAAATTTATAAAATCCCTCGTCCTCTAGTTCTTCTCTTTTCATCCGAAGTTTTTCGACAGCAGTCTGATTTGCAGAGAGTATATTTCCGTCCTTGTCCAGCGTGAGATAGCTGATAGGAACGGAATCGTAAAGATCGGCATATCTTTTTTTCGATCGTTGAAGTCTCGTCTTTGTCTCACGTAGTTCTTGGTTTTGCAATTCCAACTCGATCTGGTGTACCTGTAGTTCGTGTACTAGTTCTTTGATAGATCGGCTCTCCTCCTCGGAGATGTGTTCAGTCTTTTCCATCGCCTCATCTAGTTTTCTCTCGGCTTTTTTACGAAGCTGCTCGAATCTTTCAGATCTTTTTTCTTCCTCCATTTTTATAACCCCCTTTTCCAAGTACTTATTCCGTTTTCTTCTCTTCTAGTTCAGCTTCTAATCCTCTTATCTTTTTCTTATAGTTTTTCTCCCTTTCTTCGATCTCACTGATGTCCCGCTCAGTGGTTGCTATGGCGTAAACCTCACCTTCCTCGTTCAGAAGTTTTGTGATAGTCATCCAGATGTTTAAAATTTGATCGTCTTTTGTTAAGCGCTTCGTTTTAAAGGACTCGACCTCTTTCCCTGATTTAACTTTCTCTAAAAGTTTCATCTCCTTTTCCCTCTCCTCTTCGGGTATGATATCCTTAATATTCATATCCTTAGCTTCAGATTTAGAGTAACCATACATTCTCTCCGCACCCTTGTTCCATTCCATTATATTCGCGTCCATGTCCACTACGGTGATGGCATCGTTAGAATCTTCTATAACCGTAGCCAACCGTCTCAATTTTTTTAATCTGCGCAGTTTGATCCTAGTTATATCTTTGAACGTAAGCACGAGTCCGTCTACCACGTTTTCGGTTGTTCGGTAGGGTAAGATTTCCATCTCATACCAATCTCCAGACTTGGTCTGTATCTCCTTGTTCACCTTCTGTAATGTATCGAGAACGTGATTAAGGTCATCCTCGATGTTTTCAAATCTGATGCTGGAATTGATGTCGTTCAATGGCCGACCGATATCCGAATCGATAAGATTGAATAAATTGGTAGCCTCGGGGGTGAAACGCCTCACCTGGTGATCCGTGTCTAGAAAAACGATCGCGACCTCGATGGCTTCTAGAAGGTTCCTCATGTCGTTCTTTTCTTGAGACAGCTCGGATATCTTCTCTTCCAGTTCTTGATTGACAGTGGTCAATTCCTCGTTTGTCGACCTCGTTTCTTCCCTAGCGGTCTTTAACTCTTCATTGGTGCTTCGCAGTTCTTCGTTTGTAGCCTTCAATTCCTCATTGCGGGAACGTAATTCTTCATTGGAAGTCTCTAACTCCTCAATCGTGGCTTGTAGGGATTCTTTGGTGGAATTCAATTCCCTCTCTAAGGCCTCTATCTGTTCGTTCCCTTCCATCGACACTTTTTGTTCATCAATGGTGTCATCTTCGGCTGCGCCCTCCGTCTTCTCAGTCATGGCCTTCTCTCTGAAGATGACCATCAGTAACTCCATGCTATCTTCGGTTTTCTTAACGGGTCTTACGATCAAATCGACGACGTGTTCTTCGTCTTTAGATTTGAGCTTTACATCTTTCCGTTCTGCTGTAGTGTTCTGTTTTTTTGCTTCCTGGATGACAGGAGTAAGCTTGTACCGGAGGTCCCCTCTAGCCATATTTAATATGCTCAGGTTCGGCTCACCCTTCGGTGGAGACAAATATTTTTCCGTGTCACCGTGAAAATAAAGTATCTCGTAATTTCTGTCGATCAAAACCCCGGGATAACTGTAATTCTCCAGAATCATATCTTCCGCTAGTTCTTTTACGTTAAATGTTTCAGTCCCTTCTGTTTCTAGCGATTTAGGTTGTACGGGTATTCTTTCGAGGTTCGGGAAGCCCCAATCTCTTTCCCTAGCTGTATTAGCTGTTTCTTTTCGTTTGAAGATACACTTCTCTTTATCTACACTTTCAAAAAGATCTTTGTACTCAGCTATACTTTCAGAAGTACCCAAAATAAGGTATCCATCTTTATTCAAAGCGTAATAGAGCATCGGGATGATATTCTTCTGTAACTCCCTATCCATGTATATGAGTACATTCCGACAGCTGATCAAATCCATCCTAGAAAGAGGCGGGTCCATAACGAGATTCTGTTCAGCGAAAACGACCATCTTTCTTATCTTATCACTTATCTTGTACTTATCGCCCTTTTTTTCGAAAAAACGCTCTAATCTCTCCTGAGGCACGTCTGCAGCGATGCTTTCGGGATATAGGCCTTTTCGGGCAATTTCGATCGACCTGCTATCGATGTCAGTGGCGAATATCTGAACATTGGGCTTGATCCCTCGTTCTTCCCTTAACTCTGTCAGGAGCATCCCTATCGAGTAGGCTTCTTCTCCTGTAGAACAACCTGGCACCCATATCCTCAAAGTCGTATCTGGGGAGCGGGTCTCCAATAAGTCTGGAATAACATCATCCTTTAAGGACTCGAATACTTCTGGCTCTCTAAAAAAGTTGGTGACTGTTATAAGGATGTCTTTGAACAGGTTCTCTACTTCAGATCGATTATTTTGTAGAAAATCGTAATAATCAACTATACTATCGAGCTGATGAACAGCCATACGGCGATTTATCCTTCGACGTATCGTGTTATCTTTATAATTGGAGAAATCATGCCCGATTTGCTGTTTGATCAACTCAAATATTTTGGGGCTTATTTCTCTAAATTGCTTCTTTCCGATATCTGTTTCT
>JBNJFO010000149.1:0-3833 GCA_051746905.1 Thermoplasmatota archaeon | reverse complement strand
TCATCTATAGAACGAAAATGATATATTTACCGATCTATGTATTTTACCACGATGAAAAAGTTATCCAAAAAGACCCTACAAACGATCGAGGATGGGCAAGAACAAGTGGAGAACGACGAAGGCCGCACACTCCAACAGGTTAAAGAAGAGTTGGAATCACTCACTAAACACATCCATGATAAAGCAGATGACGACCGTGAAAAACATATTTCACTCGAAGAATATGGAAGAAAAAGAGGGTTAGAATAATTACATGTTCCACCGATATCCCCTCATGAATATCAATAATCCAAACAAAAGGTGATTCGATGAAGATCGCTACATTCAACATATGGAATTCCGACCGTGGTATGCCACGACGATTACAGCAGATAATCGATGAGATCAAAAAAGTGGACGCTGACCTGGTCTGTTTACAGGAAGTAAGGGAAGAGATCTATAACAAGATAAAAAACGAATTAAGCGAATACGACCACAACTATTACCATACTATCGATGACGAACACAGCGGCCTATCAATATTGAGCAAGTATCCATTATCCACGAAGGAGCACACGAAAAATGCAATCTTCACTACCTTTGAACATGAAGATTATACATACCTATTGGTCAACGTTCATCTTCCATCGGACAACATCACTCTGGAAGATCGATATATCGTCCAGATACTGAAAGAAATAGATGATATCGATACGGATCACACCATCTTGGCCGGCGACTTCAACTGCTCGGATAACTCGAGCGTCCACCACTACCTAACTGGACTGAGAACATTACTGAACTCGGAAGCAGAGCCTCGTTTTTACGATCTAGCGGAAGTCTACGCAGATATCACTGATTCAAAACCGAAGAACACTCTAGATATTAGAAGCAATCCAAGATGGGAAGGAAAAAATTACACCTACACGAGCTCGAGGCTAGACCGTATCTATATACGAGATACCTACCCGAACCCTCCTCCACTCCTGAAACACTTCTCACTCTTCGGTGAAGACATCGATCAAGAATCAGGATACTGCGCAAGCGACCATTATGGAGTGGTAGCGGAGATCGTGAAAGATTGAACAGATGAAGAAGTTTTTTCACAAAAATCCTTCTTCTTCTAAATATCGGATGATTTTCTTAACGAATTTTTCAGATTTTTCATGCAATTCTTCAGCTTCATATTCAGAGATCACGAAGGTGTATTCATAATCACTTAGCTGCCTTTTTTCGAAGGCTCTGTTCAATTCTCTACCCATCCATCTTGGAAAAACATCATTTTTAATAAAATTCTTTCCAAAACTAGATATTACGCCACGGTGTGAAGAATATGTTTTATCTAAAGTAAGAAGAACTGCTTCAGCCATATAAAACATGGCGTAATAATCCCTTGAAACAGCTGATTCATAGTCGCCAGAATTGTATAAAAGTTCACTACTTTCCAGATATTTTTTTGCCCGTTCTACTAAACTCTCGATCTCTTTCATGCAACAGCTCCCTCACGTCTCATATTTTTTATGATGGGACTGCCCAAATGTTCGTAATCGTCTTTCGAAACAGGATAAATAGAGATCAGTACATCGTATTTTAGGTTGAGATCTGTGATTATATCTATCATACGATCGATCTCCTCTCCTTTCTTCACTTCATCCGAAAGAATCACAGCAATATCGATGTCTGAATCAGGTGTTTCCTCCCCTCGCGCATAGGATCCATAAAGGATAATCTCTTCGAGTCTGTCTTCGTATAATTTTTCCAATTCGATTTTTAATTCTTTTATGACCTTCTCTATACCTGACATGTTCACTTAATTATTAGCTGTACTATAGATAAATGTTTTTATTCCCTGCGAATAAGGTTTTCTCAAATATTAATCAATGAAGATGTGTTATTGTTATGCACACCCTGATCCACAAATCGACGGTTCTGCGGAACCTCTTTTATCCTTAACGACTCTTCGGTGATTTAACGGGTTAAATCACTTCGTCCTCGCAAGCTCGGAACGCATAACTGGGGGTATATGTGCTTCAGGGCTCACGCCAATGTTCGCCCAAATTCTCTCCCTTCGGTCGAGAACTTCACATCATGCCCCAGTCCGTTATCCCAAAATTGAAAGATCACTTTGGCCTCCTCGTTAGATTTGGGCTTTCTAACAAAAGTTAGTTATAACATTTAATACCTGTTGCATATCGTTTAGTATGTCAACTCAAGTAAATATCAGATTAAATGAACATCTATTACAAGAGATCGACGCGATCACAAAAGTGCTTCATGTTTCAAGAAGTGAATGGCTCAGGAATATTATAGCTCACGCTGTAAAGGAAGAAACACTCAATCTTAGAGAAGCTATAGCTTTGGAGTATGCTAAAGGGCACATATCTGAAGAAGAATTAAATGTACTCCTCGGCCCAGAATCTGAAGATGTCAAATTCATCGTAAAACATCTGAAAGAGGGGGAAGAGAAGATCGATAGGTTAGTAGAGAAGTGAAATTGCCACCTATTTTTAAACGACCTTTGCTTTTTCTAGTAAGGTTGACCTTTCTACAGATCCCGATAGGCTTTGGACCGGTGTCTCACAGAGATAATGTAGACTATTTTATCGTTAGAATCGATATCATAAAAAACTCTGTAATCACCGACTCTCAGCCTCCAGTGATCAAAATCAGAATCAATTATCTTCTTTATATCTCCTTTACCACCTGGAAGTGGATCATCTGCTAGTATCTCTCTGATTTTCTTCTTTATTCTTTCTCTAGTCTTTTTATTTAGAGATTTGATTTCTGTTACGGCTTTCTCTTCAATGAGTATTTGATAACTCATTCAAAAGCCTCATCGAAATCAACGAAATTGCCATTTTCCCGCCTTTCTTTAAGCATTTTGATGAACTTTTCTTTTCTATATGCTTCCATCATCTCATTTAAAAGTTCATCATAGGTTTGTCCTTTGTGGCCTAATTTCTTTAATTTCTCCAAGGTGTCTTCCGTAACAGGGATCCTCTTCTCTGCTATTGCCATATTATACTGTAAACTGTTTACAATATTTGTAATTTTTGGTCGTTTATTTACAACCTGACCCGAAATGTCTAAAATAGGTAGAAACTCGACGAATTTATCAAGTTAATTCTTTATCTAGCTCGCTAAACAACTACACATTTAAATAATTTTATCCTAATATACGTTCTATAATGAATAAAGACCCGAAAAAGATCGCGGAAAAGATCGATAAAATAGCAGAGGAAAATTATGGTGAAGAAAAATTGACAAAAGCTCTACTTGATTCAAGGCGAGAGGAAGACATGGAAGAGGATATCGAATGGGGCCTACACGAAGAAGACTGATCAGTCCTCTCCCCACGACTCTTCACGGACCTTTTTCATAGTCTCTACCATTTCTTCAACAGTGATTCCCTTTTCATTACAAATTTGCTGAAATTCCTTCACCATTTCTTCCATCATCCTGATCCTCACAACATCCCTGATATAATCAGACCTCGATTCATATCTTCTTTTCTCTAAATACCTATCTAACCATTCCAATTCTTCTTGAGTAAATTGGACATCAACAGGAACCATCTTTGACATGATCGTAAATCAGAAACTAAACATAAATAGATTATGGACCGATAAATTATAAAACGTTTTAATCCATAAACAGGAAATATGGATGAAGAAGAAAAACCAGACTTGAAAGAACTCGTCGAATCGGTAAAGAGAGAGATCGAAGACAAAGATATCGATAAATTACACTCAGAAGTCGAAAAAGAAGCTGATACTCTAGCAAAAAAGAAGTATTCAGATTGAATCGAATTCCACAAAATTCCCATCTTTCCTTCTCTTCTCAAGCATCTCTAT
>JBNJFO010000148.1:0-3889 GCA_051746905.1 Thermoplasmatota archaeon | reverse complement strand
CTCTAAAACGGCCTGACTCGTGCTGTTGACTGCGACTATCACTTCTGGGTCCTCATCGATTATCTTTTCCTCGGATATCGTGACCCATCCGGATTTATCAGCAGCTATATTGTCCATGCCCGCGTTGCTTAAAAGAGTGTTCTGGAATGTATCGTTCCCGCTGGCCCATATCCCTTGGTATGTAGATGTTACATAGAGCACATCCGGTCTTTCTGAGTAGGGTATATCTTCCGTGAGCGAAGTATTCTCCTCCATATCGTTCTTTAGATCATCAGCCATGTCTTCAGCTTTATCGGGTATACCGCACATCTCCCCCATCATCTTCATGTCGTCGTATATGTCTTCTAAAGTAGATGTCCCCGTTACCACGACCTTCTGACCGTATCCTTCGAGCGGTTCTATCATATTCATATTGTTCTTGGATATCACTACAACATCTGCTGAGAGGTTGACTATCTTTTCGTAATTTACCTGATAAGCATTACCCACTTTAGGTAGATTTTTCACCTCTGAAGGATAATTACTGTATTCATCCACCCCTACAACTCTATCTCCCTGATCGAGATAAAACAATATCTCGGTGTTAGATGCCATGAACGATATGATCCTCTCAGGAGGGGAGTCAAAATATATTTTATCCCCTCTTGCATCCGTGATCTCTATCGATCCTTCAGCTTCAGCTTCAGGTATAAACGCCAGGAACGACGAGAGGATAAGCACTAATATGATAATTACGGCGAGGGTGCTGTTTTTCATATATCTGTAATCTTTCATGATCTCATCAAACGCCTAAAGTAAGTTTTATTTATTTAAAGTTTACTTTATTTCCTTATCCCAATCAATAAAAGTCTTATAATCTTCTTCACTTATCAGTGAATAGATGAAACTATTAAGGAACAAAAAGAAACTCACTGAGTTTCTTATATTATACCTCTCAGCTATAAACAAACCCACCAAATTAGCCGAGATCGCCCAGGAGCTGGATATGACTGAACAGGGCGTATCAAATTACGTAAAAGATATGGAAGAAAAAGGGCTGATAGACAAATTGGGCAGGAGATACCACCCAACCCCGGACGGTATGGAATTGATGCGGGACATCCTATCAGACATCGGAGATTTTTTGAAAACAGCAAACAGCAAGATAGATATCATCGATAAATGCACTGCTATAGCTGATGAGAACATAGATGAAGGCCAGGAAGTGGGTTTGTACATGAAACAGGGCCTTCTGCACGCTTCTTCTAGAGGGTCCACTTCTATGGGGACTGCTCTGAACGATGCTTCAGAAGGTCACCCGTTAAAGGTCGGGCGACTCCACGGCCTGATAGAGATGGAGCTGGGAAAACTTTTCATTTGTCCATCACATATGGATGAAGATAGCGGAGACACCGTTAAAACAGTCGAAGAGAAGTTGAAAAAAGTAAGATATGATAAGATAGCGGTCACGGGTGAGGAGCAGTACGGCATCATCAACATGATGGGGCTAGAGCCAGACATAATATTTTCACCGGTAGAATCGTCGATCAACGCTGCTGAAAAAGGCCTGGATATACTAGTATTCACATCCGAAGGAGATGCAGAAAGGATAATAGACAGGGTCAGGAAACAGAACAGCGGACGGGAAGAAGAATACCGTATATATGTCGAATTGATCTGACCATCACATCACGATGGGGATATCTCTTCCACAGTTGGGGCACTTACCCTTCTTCAGATTTACTTCACCGGAAGAAAAGAAAGACCTGCTCACTATGATTTCACCACAGTCCGGACATCGGGTATCGTTATCTGCCGGTAGATTACCCAGATAAACGAAGTTCAAACCTGCGTCAAGAGCTATCTCGCGCGCTTCTCTCATCTTTTCTGCAGATGTGGCCGGAACATCTTTCATGTTGTGGTCCGGATGGAACTTGGAAAAGTGTGTGACCGTATCTTCACCCAAGGTTCCTTTGACCCAGTCCACAAAATCCCTTATCTCTTCTGAACTGTCGTTATACCCGGGGACAACGAGGTAGGTCACTTCTACATGGATGTCAAGCTCAACCGCGAGTTCACAAGTATCCAGCACGGGTTGAAGCTTCCCTTTCACTATCTTCTTGTAGAAATCTTCGTTGAAAGCCTTCACGTCGATGTTCATCGCATCAAGATAAGGAGCTAGGTCTCTGAGCGGCTGTTCTTCTATGTACCCGTTCGTAACGTAGACCGTATAGCCATGGTTGTTCTCCTTAATATTTTTGAAGATATCGTAGCTGTATTCATAAGACACCGTAGGTTCGTTGTACGTCGAGGCGAAACCATCGAATCTTGAAGCTTCTTTCACTATCTCATCGACGGAATAATCCTTAAGGAAGGGGCTGTGAGGGTCCCCGCAAGAGATTGACGCGTTCTGGCAGTATCTGCATTTAAAATTACAGCCCATGGTACCGTAAGATAATACCCGGGTCCCAGGATGAAAATGATATAGTGGTTTCTTTTCTATAGGGTCGGCGGTTAGAGACGCAGCTTTTCCGTATATCGATGAGTAAAGAATCCCCTTTTTATTCTCCCTCACCCTACAGATCCCGCTTTCGCCGTCTCGGATCAAACAGTGATGTGGACAAAGGTTGCATTTCACCTTATCTCCTTCGACACTCCCCCAATACTTGGCTTCCTTCATGATATCGAACCTAGATATAACATGAAAATCTTCTTACAAATATTTATCCGAATCCATGGGGGGTGCTTGAGGTTTAAAACCGGGTGAAAACTGGTCCCTCTGCTTGAACGATCTCCGCCCCCTCAGATAGTGAACTGTGATACAGGTGATGGCGAAAGCACTTAAAGTCATGTTCACAAAACTCTGCACGACCGTCGAGATTATGAAAAGAGGTGTCAGTTCTAATTCTACAGATGGTGCACTTCCGCCCAACTGCTCCAATCCAAAACTTTGGCTACTCGTAAATATACCGAAAATTCCACTTATCACGATCGAGATCACTATGACGATGGCAATCAAAGCGATGGTGAAACCTAGGGTTTCATGGTGTTTCGCAAAATCTTTACTCTCGGACATCGCATTTCCAATCGATTTTCCCTCGATGAGCAGGATCGGGATAGTGAATAACCACCAGTAACAGAATATCAGACCGGGTATCAAACAAAGAACCAAACCCACCGAGACGATCAGAGTTACGATGATACTAGCGCCTATGAGCCCCAGCGGATGTTGGCGTATGATATCGAAACCAGCCTTGATCTGGGTCCTACCTCTTTGAAACCCCTCCTTAGCCATACCGACTATGCCTCCTGCGAACAATATCTGTATCAGCCACCCCATCAGGGAGAGCGGTATCGTGATCAACATCATCTTTATCATGTTATCTATGATCACGGAGAAGTCTTGTTCTCCTGCCATACTGGTGGTCAACTCCATGGTCTGCCATGATGAAAATACGTTCAAAGCACCCACTATCAAGGTCGGTATCAGTATAAAGGTGAGGATCGGAATAAGATTGTTCTTGAATATATCGAAAGCTATCGATAAGGTGGAGGAAATATCTGTTCCTCTAGATTTCCTACTATACGGCCCTCTGTTCCCCAGTATAAAACCACATCTGGGGCATCTTTCCTTATCTTCCTGAAAGTAATATTCACAGTTCGGACATACGGGCATATTGTCACCGAGCCCCTAATGTATCATATAAATATAAGCTTTATGATTATATTGGGTTCGTCAAGTTCTATCAAAGGATATCATCATAACTTTAATATACTGATATATAAGTCAGCCATCTAATTATAATCCTTTTAGAGGTCATATGATGTATTCTGTAGATGAGATAAAAAATACCGTAGAGCTTTTAGAACACGATAAGAACGAATTCGGTGATAGAACAGCGGTGATCTT